>JAYVZR010000110.1:0-6324 GCA_043783135.1 Ferruginibacter sp.
AATGGATAATTGATAATGGAATAATTGATAATATTCTTTAACAGCAGAATAAAATGGATAAGTGCTACAGAAATCAAAAAGCAGTTTACAAATTGCAAACTGCCTGAATGATTAGTCTTCTTTTTTCTGTATTGCTACCTTCGCATTTATAGTAGCCTGGTTGAAATAGTAATTGGCAATGGTTTTAAAGAACTATCCATTATCAATTAAAAAATTATTAACTAACCCTACACTATTTCCACTAGTTCAATATCAAATACCAGTTCCTGCCCTGCTAAAAAGTGATTGGCGTCCAATACAATCACCCCCTCTTTTACTTCCACAACAATTACCGGAACAGGTTGTCCCTGCTGGTTGCTTAATGTTAATGGCATACCGGGCTCAAGCTTCATATCCGCCGGAATATTTTCTTTTGGAAACTCAATGATGGCATCTTCACTTTTTTCACCATAGCCATGCTCCGGTGCAATATTGATGGTCTTTTTATCTCCTATATTCATGCCGGGCATAGCGGCATCAAAGCCCTGTATCATTTGCCCTGCACCTACTGTAAACTCCAATGGTTCCTTGCCCACCGAAGAATCAAATTGTTCGCCATTGGTTAATTTACCTGTGTAGTGTACTTTCACCACATCACCATGCTTTACTTGTGCCATTTTTGTACTTTTTTATGATTGTTTATTATTAATTTTTTTAGCCCTGCAATTTAGAATTATCTGGCTTCATTGGCGTAGCAATCTTGTACTTTTTTAGTTTTATTTAAAAATAAAAAGAAGGTAAAAAAATAAACGTTTTATTTTTTTACAATTTATTAATTAAAATCTATACCTCCCAATTAAAAAACTTTAAAGACCTTTGAAAAATGAATTACTATAAACGTTTTGTTTTTGTTATTGCGGTTGCTTTATACAGCAGTGCTTATTGCCAGTCAACAATAAAACCATTAAAAAGTTCGCATATTATTACCGGCGCAGAAAGAATGGAAGTATACCTTCCTATGTTGAAAGGAAAAGCAGTAGCTGTTTTTGCCAATCAAACCAGTTTGGTGAACAACACACAGCTTGTAGATACACTTATAAAAAAAGGTATTAAAATAGTAAAGATATTTGGACCCGAACATGGTTTTAGGGGCACATCCGATGCAGGCGAGGAAGTAAATAATGCTGTGGATAAAAAAACAGGTATTCCGGTTATAAGCCTGTACGGCGATCATAAAAAACCAACCAAAGCAGATTTAGAAGGGGTTGATGTGCTGATATTTGATATACAGGATGTGGGGGTTCGTTTTTACACTTTCATTTCGTCGCTGCAATATTATATGGAAGCAGCATTGGAAAATCATACGCCTTTATTAATTTTAGACAGGCCAAACCCCAATGGCTTTTATGTAGATGGACCGGTACTTGACCCTGCATTTAAAAGTTTTGTAGGCATGCAGCCGATACCCATTGTTTACGGAATGACGGTTGGCGAATATGCGTTAATGTTAGCAGGAGAAAAATGGTTATCTCCCGAGGCCAATAAAATAAATGCCTACAATGTTACTACGCAGCCAACAGCAGATACTCCTTTTCATGTACAGGTTATTAAATGTAATAATTACGACCATGAAAGTAAATATATTTTACCCGTTGCCCCTTCGCCCAATTTAAGAGAAATGCAAAGTATTTACCTCTACCCTTCTACCTGTTTTTTTGAAGGCACTGTACTAAGCGAAGGAAGAGGGACTGATAAACCTTTTCAAATTTTCGGCCACCCTGCATTACCCAAAACACTGTATGCTTTTACGCCAAAACCCAATGCCGGCGCCAAAAGCAGCAAATGTTTTTACCAGAAATGTTACGGATGGAATTTAAACGGTAACAATGAAGAAGTTTTAAAAAAATTAGATAAAAAAATTCAGCTAAAATATTTTCTGGAAGCCTATAAACTATTTCCCGGCAAAGACAGTTTCTTTTTAAAAAATAATTTTATTAATAAACTGGCAGGCGGCGATGCTTTAATGCAACAGGTAAAGGATGGAAAAAGTGAAGCAGAAATAAGAAAAAGCTGGGAACCGGCTTTAAGTAATTTTAAAAAAATACGGAAGAAGTATTTATTGTATAAAGATTTTACTACTGCTATTCTTTAAAAAGATGCTCCGGTATCTAACAGCGGGTAATTTAAAAATGAATTATTTATAATGATTGAACAAAAACTGAAGGAAATTAATAAAGAAAAAACGGCGTTCTTTCCTATAAAAGAAAATATAGCATTAAGGATTGTATTTATGGGTACTCCTGAATTTGCTGTAGCATCTTTAGACAAACTTGTAGAAGCAGGGAGCAATATTGTTGGTGTAATAACTGCACCAGATAAGCCCGGTGGGCGTGGGATGGAGCTACAACAAAGTGCCGTTAAAAAATATGCAGTAGAAAAAGGATTAAACATACTGCAACCTGAAAAATTAAAGAATCCTGATTTCTTGCAAGAATTAAAAGCTCTTAATGCGGATATGCAAATTGTTGTAGCTTTTAGAATGTTGCCGGAACTGGTATGGAATATGCCACCGATGGGAACTATCAATTTACATGGATCTTTATTACCGCAATACCGTGGTGCTGCACCCATTAACTGGGCCATAATTAATGGAGAAAAAAAAACAGGCGTTACAACTTTTAAATTGCAGCACGAAATTGATACGGGCAATATTTTATTACAGCAAAGCTTTGCAATTGGTGATGAGGAAACAGCCGGAGAAGTTCACGACCGCATGAAAGTAATTGGCGCTGACCTGCTTTTAAAGACCATAACAGCATTAGCAAAAGGAGATGTTGAAGAACAGGTGCAGGTGTTAATTAGTAATACGCAATCGGCAAAGGAACCTGGACCAAACAATAATGATTCATTAAAACATGCGCCAAAAATATTTACAGAAACCTGTAAAATAAACTGGGATAAACCAATTGATGAAGTATATAATTTAATCCGTGGATTATCACCTTACCCCGCAGCTTTTAGTTTTTTGGAAGGTAAGAAGTTGAAAGTATATAAAGCAGATAAGGTAAATAAAGTACCTTCTGTTTTACCTGGCACATTTGAAACAGATAAAAAATCATTCCTGCAATTTGCAAGTGCCAATGGTTATATCTCCATCAGGGAATTACAATTAGAAGGTAAAAAGAAAATGTTGATCGAAGATTTTTTAAGAGGCTATCGATGGGCTTAAAACAAGAATGATACTGCCGTATTGAGATATCTCACTTTCCCCTTTATCTTTGCAGCATGTTAACCATTAGCCAGCGTGGCCAGCAAATGCCACCTTCACCTATTCGCAAATTAGTGCCTTATGCAGAAGCAGCTAAAAAAAGAGGCACTAAAGTGTATCATCTTAATATTGGCCAGCCCGATATTGAAACACCACCTCAAATTTTAGATGCGGTACGTAACAGCGATTTTAAAGTGCTGGAATACAGTCATAGTGCGGGTAATGAGAGTTACCGAAAAAAGCTGGTGAAGTATTATGCCAAAGTCGGCATTAATGTAACTGCCGAAGAAATTATCATTACCACCGGAGGAAGCGAAGCTATTTTATTTGGTTTTATGGCTTGCATGGATGCAGGCGATGAAGTAATTATTCCTGAACCTTTTTATGCCAATTATAACGGATTTGCAATAGAGGCAGGCGTTATAGTAAAACCAATTACTTCTTCTATTGAAACAGGTTTTGCATTGCCCCCAATTGAAGATTTTGAAAAAGCCATAACGCCAAAAACAAAAGCCATCATTATTTGTAACCCGAATAACCCGACAGGTTATTTATACAGTAAAGAAGAGGTGGAAGTATTGAAACAGATTGTATTGAAATATAACCTGTTTTTATTTTCGGATGAGGCTTACCGGGAGTTTTGTTATGAAGGTACGCACACCAGTGCCCTGCATTTAACAGGTGCAGATGACAATATTATTTTAATGGATACCATCAGCAAAAGATACAGTGCCTGCGGTGGCAGGATTGGTGCCTTTGTTACAAAAAACAATGCCCTGTTAAATGCCGTGTTGAAATTTGCCCAGGCAAGATTAAGCCCACCAAGTTTTGCCCAGATTTTGGCAGAAGCAGCGGTAGATTTACCGGCTGATTATTTTGACACCACCAAGGCTGAATATAAAAAGCGCAGAGATACGATTGTAAAAAGATTGAATGCCATACCTGGCGTTTTTTGTCCTAATCCCGGCGGTGCTTTTTATGCCATGGCCAGTTTACCCGTTGATGATGCGGATACATTTTGCCAGTGGCTGTTGGAATCTTTTAATTATAAAGGTCAAACTGTAATGCTGGCACCTGCAAGTGGTTTTTATGGAACACCTGGTTTAGGCAAACAGGAAGTTCGCCTGGCTTATGTGCTCAATACAACTGCCATTGAAGCAGCAATGGATTGTTTAGAAAAGGCATTAGCAATATACCCGGGGAAATCTTTGTAATTATAATCATACAAAACAGTACCCAGTAGGCCTTTTGTTGAATAGCACTCTAAAATTTTTGTTTTTAAAAACAGCTGTTTGTGTATCGAAATTGTCATTATTATTAATATAAGTAATTAAGGGGGTTTTCTATTAAAAATTTTAATTTTCAATAGTTTTCAATAATATTTTAATCTTTTTATTATTTTATAAAGAACTTTGATTAACCAAAACAATAAATTATGAAAAAAATTTTTTTAACTGCAGGTCTTCTTATATGCACGTGTTTGCTTTTTGCACAACAGGTATTTACCGTAAAAGTAACAGATGCAAAAACCGGAAATGGCATCTCCAGTGCATCTGCCAAAATTAAATCTACCAAAAAAGGTGCTACTGCAAATAGTGATGGAATTTTAAAAATAGAAGCCAAAATAAATGATGTTGTAGAAATTAGCAGCATCGGTTATGAAATTCAAAATGTAACACTTACAAACCAGTCAGAAGTTTTAGTAGTTATGAAAGCGGCTTCAGTTGACCTGGGGGATATTGTAGTATTGGGTACCCGTGGTGCTGGAAGGGCAAAAACGGCAACTGCTGTACCAGTAGATGTTATTAAAATAAACCAGGTTGGTTTACCTACTGCCAAAATGAATCTTACCTCCGTTTTAAATATGGCTGCTCCTTCTTTTAACTATAACAAACAAAGTGGTGCAGATGGTGCAGATCATGTGGATCTGGGTACATTAAGAGGACTCGGGCCTGACCAGACACTTGTATTGATAAATGGCAAACGCCGCCACCAGACTGCTTTTGTAGCGTTGTTTGGTACAAGGGGCAGGGGTAATTCGGGTGTAGATTTAAATGGTTTCCCACAATCTGAAGTTGATAGAATTGAAATTTTAAGAGATGGTGCATCTGCACAATATGGCTCAGATGCCATTGCTGGTGTAATAAATATAGTGTTGAAAAAAGATATTAACCATTGGACCATCAACACGGGCTGGTCGGGTTATTACGATACTAAGTATAACGCCTACGATGCCAGGGCAACCAATGATTATATCAGTGGCCACCCTATTGATGGTGGCACATTTGCTATATCTGCCAATAACGGTTTAGCACTTGGTAAAAAAGGAGGTTTTATAAATTTTTCACTGGATCTTTTAACGCAGGCAAAAACCTACAGGCAGGTAGCAGATACCAACCTGGCTGCAACAGCAAATGCCTTACCGGTCAATTCTGGCCGCAGGGCTTTTGGTGATGGTTCTGTTTCAACGGCAGGCGCCATGTACAATATGGAGCTCCCGGTTGGAACTAGTGGAAATACAACTTTTTATTCCTTTGGCGGTTATAACTACAAAGCTTCAGATGCATTTGCTTATTCAAGAAATTTAAGTGCAAGGCCCGATCGTTTTCCAGTTGATGCAAGTGGCACTCCTATATATATTCCGTCTATTATGCATACAACAACTAATGGTTCAGAGAAATATTACAACCCACATATCCAAACACATATCAGCGATGCCTCATTAGCTTTAGGATTAAAAGGCAAATTAAGTGGCGACTGGAATTGGGATTTGAGTAATACATTGGGCAGAAATAATTTTCATTATTTTGGTGATAAAACTTTTAATGCATCCCTTATTGGAAATACCACCAAAACACATTTTGATGATGGTGGTTTTAATTTTCTTCAAAACACATTTAATATTGATTTTAGTAAATCTTTCGGCTCAGTTGCTGAAGGCCTTAACTTAGGTCTTGGAGGAGAGTACAGGTATGAACGTTATTCAATTTACAAGGGAGAAGAAGCATCTTACAAATCATATCCCACTAGTTTTGGACAGGCACCAGGTTCACAGGGCTTTCCGGGTTTTAGCCCTT
>JAYVZR010000111.1:0-2293 GCA_043783135.1 Ferruginibacter sp.
AAATTTATTTCAGGATGTTGCTCCATAATTTGTTTATAGAGTTCAACAGAGGGGCCTTCCATTGCACCGTCTTTTGAAATGTCGGTACAGAAAATATTAGCGGCACCAAGACCGATCATTTTACCGATAAAAGTAAAAATATCAATACCTCCGTCCTCCAGCCAGCCGCTGATTTTTATCTTTCCGTTCAGCACATCGGCTCCTATTAAAAATTTATTTGCCCCAAATTCTATCAGCCATTCTTCCAGTATTTCCGGATGTTTAACAGCCACGCTTCCGATGGTAGCCATTGCAGCGCCGGCGCTAAAAACATTTGCCACATCATTTATATTTTTTATTCCTCCACCAAAATCTATAACAAGGTTGGTAGCGGCAGCTATGGCTTCCAACACTGCCAGGTTTACAATTTTTCCTGCTTTTGCGCCATCAAGATCTACAAGGTGTACTCTTTCTATACCGGCATCTGCAAACTGTTTGGCAACATCTACCGGGCTATCGTTGTATATTTTTTTCTGCGCATAATCGCCCTTGGTAAGGCGTACGCATTTACCATTGATAATATCTATTGCAGGAATAATGGTCATGTTATTTGAATAAAATTTTTCAATATTGTTTCGCCAACAACACCGGATTTTTCCGGGTGAAACTGTACGGCATAAAAATTATTTTTTTCAAGTGCAGCACTGTACGGCAAAATATAATCAGTTACAGCAGTTGTTTCGTTACTAAGGGCTGCATAATAACTATGCACCGTATAAACAAATGCTTCATTCACCAAGCCATTAAACAAGACTGATTTGTACTCACCAATATTATTCCATCCAATTTGCGGCACTTTAAAATTACCTGGTGGAAATAATTTCACCTCTGTGTCAAAAATACCCAAACAACTTGTATCTCCTTCTTCTGAGTGTTTACACAATAACTGCAAACCCAGGCAAATGCCCAATACAGGTTGCTGCAGAGAAATAATCAGTTTATCTAATTGCTTTTCCTGTAAATATTGCATAGCCGATTGGGCATGGCCAACGCCGGGAAAAATTACTTTATCTGCCGCACGAATAACTGTTTCGTCATCCGTAACTACAGAATCAATACCAATACGCTGCAAAGCATATTGCACGCTTTGTACGTTACCAGCATTGTATTTTATTATTGCTATCATAGTATTACTCTAAATAGTCCATATTTTCCAGCTCTGTTTCTACAAATAATGATGTTAGTATTAGTACATTTTAAACCTACAATTATTTGCCATTTGAATTGTTTTTTAACATGTCTACAATCATTCCAAAAATTACAAAAGCAAAACTACTAATTGGAAAAGTATCAGTAATCCCAAAAATAAATTGTCCGTCACTCGCCCTGCTCCAATCTCTTGATGTGTCTAAATAGAAAACTAATGGATGTACTATAATAAGCTGTAAAGTCAAAAATAAAATATAGCGCCCAGTGCTAATTGCATTATTAAATTTTAGTTCCTTTTTTAATTGCCTATAGTATAAAATTATAGTTCCTAAAAAAATAATAATTAAGGATAATAAAACTGAATTTCCTACCTTACTATAATCTCCGTCGCCAAATATTTTTGAAAAAAATAATTCAAGTGGTAACGCTAATGGAACGATGGTCAGCATTGGAACAATAAAAGTAAGAATTGTCGCTAAACAGATCACAGTATAAATTGTTCCAAATAAAGTCGCTTTGTATTTCCCTGTCATTTGGCAATAGATTATATAAAAATATGGTTTATTTGTACATTTCCTAACACACTTGTAGCTACAACAACCCTTTTGTTGTTGGTAAAGCATTGTTATTGATATCCCTTTTCACTGCCATCTTTATTGCTTTGGCAAAGGCCTTAAATATCGATTCTATTTTATGGTGCTCATTCTCTCCTTCGGCCTTAATATTTAAATTGCATTTAGCCGCATCGCTAAACGATTTAAAGAAATGAAAAAACATTTCAGTGGGCATTTCGCCTATTTTTTCTCTTTTAAATTCTGCTTCCCATACTATCCAGTTACGGCCGCCAAAATCAATGGCTACCTGCGCCAGGCAATCATCCATTGGTAATAAAAATCCATACCGTTCAATACCCCGTTTATTTCCCAAAGCCTGTGCTATGGCTTCTCCCAAAGCAATGCCGGTATCTTCAATACTGTGGTGTTCATCAATATGCAGGTCGCCTTTGCATTCAATATTCAAATCAATATTACCATGCCTTGCAATTTGCTCCAGCATGTGATCAAAAAATGCTAAGCCCGTTGCTATTGTTGATTTACCGGTACCA
>JAYVZR010000112.1:0-6306 GCA_043783135.1 Ferruginibacter sp.
AATTTAGCCAACAGGCTGGCGCATTATGAACAAACGGGACCTGAAATTTGGGAACAAACGGAAGGTAAGGTTACCCACCTTGTAGTAGCCACCGGAACAGGTGGCACCATTGTAGGAGCAGGAAAGTACTTGAAAGAAAAAAATTCTAAAATAAAAGTATGGGCAATAGACAGTTACGGCTCTCTGTTAAAAAAGTATTTTGATACCGGAGAGCTTGATCAAAAGGAAGTGTACCCCTATATCAGCGAAGGTTTTGGCGAAGATTTTGTACCCGCTAATTACGACATGAGTGTAATAGATGCCTTTACAAAAGTTAGTGATAAAGATGGCGCCATCATGGCCCGCCGGATAGCAAAAGAAGAAGGCATGTTTTGTGGCTATAGTGCCGGAAGTTGTTTACAGGGAATGCTACAATTAAAAGACCAGTTGAAAAAAGATGATGTGGTGGTATTGATATTTCATGATCATGGAAGCAGGTACGTTGCCAAGGTGTACAACGACGAGTGGATGCTTGAAAGAGGATTTTTAGAAATGAAAACTTTTAAAGACCTGATTAACGGTCGGGGTACACAAAAATTAATTACGCTATCAGCTTCACAAACAGTAGCTGAAGCCATTGAACTGATGAAAAAATATGATATAGAAAATATACCAGTGATAAGCAATGGCGACAGTATAGGAGCTATTTCTGAAAGCGGGTTATTTAATAAAATATTGAATGATGCAGATGTAAAATTGCAACCGGTACAAGCCGTTATGGAAAAAGCCTATCCAGAAGTTGCTTTTGATACACCCGTTGAGCGTTTAAGTAAATTTATTAATAAGGAAAATGGGGCTGTTTTAAGCAAAGATGAAACTGGATGCTTTCATATTATTACTAAATACGATATTATTCAAAGCCTTACCAAATAATTTCCTCCACTTGGCTTAATTGCCTAAAACACTGATGAATACTGCATTTGAAAGGGTATTATACAATAAATATTCAGTTGCTTGAGTGCTTAAAATGGTATTTTTACGGCGAGTAAATAAGTAGGTATCCCAATCTTGTCGCTGAATTATTACGCTGCCATCCGTATTTACAGTAGTTGTAAATAAGAGCAGTATTGCTCTAGTACAGGTAAACTAAACGTCGCATCTTTGTGTCAGAAGTTGATTGATAGGAATTAAATATCAATCATATCCAAAAATCCTGATAAACCAAAAATAGCTAAAATCCAAAATCGTTGAAAAGCTGTTACAATCCAATATCAGTCAACTTATTGTTTTTTTTCAATATCGTGTAAAACCAACATAAATTCTTTATCCAATAAATAAACCAACAAAATCGAATTCCCTACGAAAACGCAAGATCCAAAATTCTGAGCCTATGCCTTAAAAAGCGATAATGGCTCAAAAAACCGAAAAACAATATCCTAAAGCCTATGCCCTAAAAAGCGATGATGGCAAAGACCGAACCTGAAACCAGACAACTCATTAACCTGATTTTTCTGGAGCGCTAACCCGCCAAAATTAAATCCTGAAAAAACCCGCTTCGGCTGGCGAACAAAACTGACTTCCACAGACTATGAAAAACTAGTAGCTTGTGGGAGTTTTTTTTTGCATCATCCAGCTCTACCCATCCTTTTTTTTGTGGCTGATAATTTTTATTATCGTAAAACTCCCTGTTTAATTGCTGTGCAATTACTATATGTTGCGTAATTAGTGTAGAGGCAAAAATGAGTAATGCTGCTCTTGTATTGGATTGTTAACTGTTGCATTTTTGTTAAAGAAATTTAATGATAAACAATCTTAAATTTTTATCCAACAATCCAATAAAAAACAATAAACGAATCCCTGGAAACGCAAGATCCAAAATTCTGAGACTATGCCCTAAAAAGCGATGATGACTCAAAAACCCGAGTAGAATCAATATCCTGAACTTATGGTGTAAAAACTATGATGACAGAAAAACCCAAAAAAACCAATATCCCGCCTATGCTGTAAAAAGCGATGATGGCAGAAAAACCAACAAAAACCAATGTCCCGCCTATGCCCTAAAAAGCGATGATGGCAAAAAGACCAAAAACCAATATCCTAAGCCTATGCTGTAAAAAGCGATGATGGCAAAAGACCGAACACTGAAACCAGTTAACTCCTTAAAAAGATTGTCTGGTGCGCTAAACACGCAAAAAATTTTAAATCCTGAAACGGCCGACTCCGGTTGGTGAATTTAAAATCTTAACTTCCACAACTATGAAAAACTAGTAGCTTGTGGAAGTTTTTTATTTTTTGGGTATGTTATTCTTTAGCAGACTCACAATTAAAAATTACAGATAGCCTTCAACTTTTTTTGCGCAATAATGTGAGTAGCCTATTTTTTATTGAACGCTACAGATAACTTAAATAATTCGCTTTGGAAGCACTGAGAAGAAAAAGCAATTGATTGCGAAAACGATAACAAAAAGCCAGCAAATCCAATAAACCAATCTAAATCCCCAATTAGGATTTTGAGAGAGAATTCTATTTGAGAAAAACAATGTAACAATACTTATAACCAAGCCTGCAAAAATCATAATCGCTTTACTCGTATAAATTTTTGGTAAGCAACAAAAGATTCTATCTTTGTATTATTTATTAGGTTAGTATCAAAACCGTGTATAAAAAATAAAAACCTATCTCGAAAAAAGGCTACTATGTATTGTCATTAATAACGTAATTATAAATAAAAAAATAAAAGAAATATTGCTTTTCATCTTTAAAAAATTTTATCGATTTTATCTTATTTAATTCACAGCTATTCTTAGAGTTGCCGCTTACTCGATTATCAATGATATAATGTTGATAGCTATTCTGCTATCCTTAGAGTTGTCGCTTACTGGATCATCATTTATATAATGTTGATAGCTATCCTGAGTTTGTAACTCAGGATTAGCCATATGTACTAAAGCAACTAAACTTTTATAAACCACAGTTTTTGCCATTGTAATAATCTCTTTCACTGCAGTGCAAATATTCTTCGGCTTTATCAACAATGCCCGCCACTACCGGGTTTTCGTAAATGTAATCTATTTTTTGTTTTGTAAAAGCATCACTGTATAACTCCACCGGATTATTGTCTTGCAGCCAGAATTGAACCTACTTATTGGAGCTGTTTTTTGTTCCAAAAATAGACTCCCTAAAGTATATATAAACCATCACCTTATAAAGCTATTCTTTATAAAAATTAAGCAATACGTATTTTTACCCTATCAAAAATAGTAAACTAACGTACTTAATATTGATATTATTACTATACCATCAGTATTTACACAAAACAAATAAAAGAGCAATAGTCCTCTTGTACAGGACAAGTTTGTTCCGCATCTTTGTATCAGAAGTTGATTGATAGAAATTAATTATCAATCATATATCCAAATATCCTGATAAAGCTAATAAAGTTAAATCCAATATCAGTCAACTTCTTTTTAAATCCTATATCCTCAATGCCTTTGGGCATTACGAAAACTACAGATCCGAACATAATTTTTAAGTCCAATATTCTGAAGAAAAGACCAAACAATATCCTAAACCAAAACCATCCAATTATCCTTACAACTGTTCTAAAACAGAAAGACCGATTAGACCTAAACCGGGACTAAATCATTTCTGAAGAGGCACCCCCTCAAAACTATTTTTTAAAAGGCTTCCACATTAATTGTGGAAGTTTTTTATTTTAAACCCTACCCTGCTATTTTAAGGCCTGGTATTGAATGCTGTTAGTGAATTATTTTATGTTTCAAAAATCTTAAAATATACAATCCCTTATATCAGGGTTAATTGTAATTCAGTTCAAATAAGCGTACAACAAAAGTCAAATTCACTTATTTTTGTAAAAAACAACTACACATGAGTAAATACAAAGCCGGGGTATTATTCGGCGCAGAATTAGAAGCCCTTTATAATGATGCTAAAGACAATCAATTTGCAATGCCTGCAGTTAACTGTATCGGTACAGACACTATTAACGGTGTTTTAGAAACTGCCGCAAAAGTTAACAGCCCTGTAATTATACAATTTAGTAATGGCGGTGCACAATTTATTGCAGGTAAAGGAATGCCCAATGATAAATTACAGGCAAATATTTCAGGCGCCATTTCCGGTGCATTACATATACATAATGTTGCTAAACACTACGGGGTACCTGTGGTACTACATACCGACCACGCTGCAAAAAAATGGTTGCCATGGGTAAGCGCATTAATTGATGCCAGTGAACAGTTCTACAAAGAAAAAGCCCAGCCCTTATTTAGCTCACACATGTTAGATTTAAGTGAAGAACCTATTGAAGAAAACATTCATACATCTGTGGAATTTTATAAAAGAATGGCTCCGTTAGGTATGAGTATAGAAATTGAATTAGGTGTTACAGGCGGCGAGGAAGATGGTGTTGATAACAGTGATATTGAAAATGATAAATTATATACACAGCCGGAGCATGTGGAATATTCGTATACGGAATTAAGTAAAGTAGGTAAAATGTTTACTGTTGCTGCGGCTTTTGGTAATGTACATGGTGTGTATAAACCAGGCAATGTAGAACTAAGGCCTGAAATTTTAAATAACAGCCAGGTGTATATTCAAAACAAATTAAAAACGGGGCCTAAACCTGTATACTTTGTATTTCATGGTGGCAGCGGATCGCCACAACACCAGATAAAGGAGGCCATTGGTTATGGTGCTATTAAAATGAACATTGATACCGATTTGCAATGGGCATTTTGGGATGGCATTTTAATAAACTACAAAAAGAACGAAGGCTATTTGCAGGGACAGTTAGGAAATCCCGAAGGAAGCGATAAGCCCAATAAAAAACATTATGACCCAAGGGTATGGCTACGCAAAGGACAGGAAACATTTATTAAACGTCTTGAAACAGCTTTTGATGATTTAAACTGTATCAATAGAAATGCATAATTTTTTATGCTGTGTTCTATGATACTTTCGGGTTTATGTATACCTTGCCGGTTATTCTGAGCGCCGCGGTTGGTGTCCTCACCAACCGCAATGCTAAATCTTACAACCCTTAGAAAGCTAAATCTACAATTTAATAAATTTTTTAACTTTTAAAAGAACCCTTCCTGCCATACAATTACAATGGTAAGAAGGCGTGGCTATTATGATAAAAGAAGAAGATTTTGAAGCCAACCTTGCCGGTGAAGATGGAGAGTCGGATGAGACAAAAAGAAGTTGGTTTAAACGTATAAAAAAAGGCATTCTTACTGCTACCAAAGACAAGGCAGATGCCCCGGAAGGCTTATGGACAAAATGCCCTAATTGTAAATTCACCTGCACCGTTACTGAGTTAAGAGAGAGTTTATTTGTATGCCCAAAATGCGATCATCACCACAGGATTGGGAGTGGTGAATACTTTGAAATTTTATTTGATGAGAATGAGTATAAAGAACTGTTTTTTAATATTATATCAAAAGATTATTTAGGTTTTGTAGACCTTAAACCATACGCTAAAAGATTGGAGGAAACTTACCTGAAAACCGATATTCATGATTCCATTACGGTTGCGCATGGTAAAGTAAAAGAGGCCGACCTGGTAGTTGCCTGTATGGATTTTGAATTTATTGGTGGCAGCCTGGGCAGTGTTATGGGCGAAAAAATAAGCCGGGCATGCGACTATTGTATACTGCAAAAAACCCCTCTTCTAATCATCAGTAAAAGTGGCGGTGCAAGGATGATGGAAAGCGCTTTTTCGCTGATGCAATTGGCCAAAACATCCGGTAAGTTATCGCAGTTGGCAGATGCTAAAGTTCCCTACATATCACTTTGTACCGACCCAACTTTTGGTGGTACCACCGCCTCCTTTGCCATGCTGGGTGATATTATTTGTGGCGAGCCTGGTGCATTAATTGGTTTTGCCGGCCCAAGGGTAATAAAAGAAACAATTAAAAAAGACCTGCCTGAAGGATTTCAGCGAAGCGAATTTTTACTGGAACATGGTTTTTTAGATTTCATTATCAACCGTAAAGAACTAAAAGATAAGCTGGCCAGTCTGTTGATATTGTTTAAAAATTAATGTTTCACGCAAAGAGAACAAAGTTTACAAAGAATATACTGCATAGTGCCTTTCTTTGCAGCCTTTGTTTTTCGTGGTTCACTTTGTGTGAAATAAATTTAGCACTCGCTTAAGCTTATTGGAATATTAATGGCGAGGCCTCCATCAGAAGTTTCTTTGTATTTGCTGTTCATATCAAGGGCTGTATCCCACATGGTTTTTATAACTGCATCAAGACTCACTTTTGCAAAATCAGGAGTGCTTTGTAAAGCAAGCTG
>JAYVZR010000113.1:0-2283 GCA_043783135.1 Ferruginibacter sp.
TTTCATTTAACCTTTCATTAACCCTGCTGGCTATTATTTTTGCCACTCAAGATTACATTATGAAGAAAATTGCATTTATAGTAATTGCACTTATTTCCTTTTCTACAGTTTTTGCCCAAACAAAAACTGATTCTACCAAGCAGACAAAGCCTAAAACTGATTGGAGTAAAATTGACCTTAGCCGCTCCGGCGATCATCTTATGCTTCAGGCCAGTTATGATGGATGGTTTAACATGCCGGATAGCATCAAAACTATCCAGCACGGATTTTCGAGGGGCTTTAATGGATACATAATGCTGAACAAAAGGTTTAAAACCAATCCTGTATTGAGTGTAGCATTTGGCATAGGTGTAAGTACCAGCAGTATATTTTTTGAGAAAGCAGACGTAGGCATTACTACACAAACAGCCCTGCTTCCTTTTACAAATTTAGATTCAGCAAATCATTTTAAAAAGTATAAACTGGTCAATACTTATTTAGAAGCACCTATTGAATTAAGGTACACTTCAAACCCGGCCGATGATGGAAAAAGCTGGAAAGCTGCAATAGGCATAAAAATAGGAACCATGATAAATGTACACACAAAAGGGAAAACATGGGTCACTAAAACTGGTACAACACTTAATGAATATACTGAAAAACTTAGCAAAAGTAATTTTTTTAATGCTACCCGTTTCGCAGCAACTGCAAGGTTTGGTTACGGCCATTTTTCTATTTTTGGTGCGTATACACTATCCTCATTTTTAAAAGATGGAGCAGGTGCGCCCATTAAACCTTATCAAATTGGCCTTACTTTAAGCGGTCTTTAAGTCTTTAACAAAATATATTGCAATCCCTGCTATTGAGCCGGAATTTTTGTTTTGCAATGATGTAACTTTGCAACTTATAAATTTTCATGAGCGACGAAATTAAACACGAATGTGGCCTTGCCTTCATTCGCCTTCGCAAACCCTTCAGTTATTATCAACAGCAATATGGTTCAGTTTTGTATGGCCTTAACAAGCTGTACCTGCTGATGGAAAAACAACATAATCGTGGCCAGGATGGCGCAGGTATTGCTACAGTAAAACTCAATGTAGAGCCAGGCTACCCTTTTTTGCACCGTATACGCAGCAGTGCCAACCAACCTATCGCTGACCTTTTTTTACAAATAGGAAAAGAAATTGAAGAGCTTGAAAAATATCAGCCTGATATTAAAAATCATCCAGGGTTAATGAAGGGGCACGTAAATTATTTAGGCGAATTGCTGCTCGGGCATTTACGTTATGGTACACAAGGCAAAAATAATGTTGAATTTTGCCACCCTTTTATAAAACGCGATACGATTCCTGCAAGGAATTTAGCACTGGCAGGTAATTTCAATCTTGTAAACACGGAAGAATTATTTGGGCTTATTAATTTAGAGCCCGGTGTATTTCAGAAGCAAAGCGATTTGGCAGCAATGATGGAAGTGTTGCATCATTTTTTAGTAAAGGCAGATGAAGCTTTTCCGGGGCAACTGGATGTGGCGAAAGTATTAAAAAAAGCCGTTCCACTTTTTGACGGCGGTTTTAATTTTTGCGGATTAACGGGCAATGGTAAAGCATTTGTTATGCGGGATGCGCACGGTATACGCCCATCTTATTACTATGTAAATGACGATGTAATTGTTGCTGCAAGTGAAAGGGCAGCTATTAGAACTGCCTTTAATGTAGGCGAAAACGAAGTGCAGGAATTAATGCCCGGTTGTGCGTTGCTGGTAGATGCCGATGGCAGGTATACCATTGAGCAGATTGTTGAAGCCAAGGAAAGAAAAGCCTGTAGTTTTGAACGTATTTATTTTTCACGTGGCAACGACGAAAAAATTTATAAGGAAAGAAAAGCACTTGGAAGATATTTAAGTGTGCCGGTTTTAAAAGCCGTTGATTATGATTTAAAAAATACTATTTTTTCTTTTATTCCGAATACTGCAGAAACCGCATTTTATGGGCTTTTAAAAGGTGCCGATGAATACCTTAAAAAAATTAAGATAGAAAGAATTTTAAGCTGGGGAAATAATTTCGATGAGGAGAAGCTAGCGGAAATGATTAGCCGCAAAATACGTTTTGAAAAAATTGCCATTAAAGATGTTAAGCTGCGTACGTTTATTACTGAAGACAGCAGCAGAAATGAAATGGTACAACACGTTTATGACATTACATATGGTACAGTGCGTAAAGGTATTGATACCCTTGTAGTAATTGACGATTCTATTGTAAGAGGTACTACTTTACGCGAAAGTATTGTGCGTATGCTGGCAAGGCT
>JAYVZR010000114.1:0-16060 GCA_043783135.1 Ferruginibacter sp.
TATCATCCTTATTTTCATTGACAAAGTATTCAATAACCCTACCATTGATAAAGAATCAAGGATCCCTTATGGCAAAGCCTTTTTAATCGGCATTTGGCAATGCATCGCCATGATTCCCGGCGTAAGCAGGAGTGCTGCATCCATCATTGGCGGCATGCAGCAAAAACTTACGCGGAGTGCTGCTGCAGAATTCTCTTTCTTTTTAGCAGTACCTACTATGCTTGCTGCAACAGTTTATAAATTGTATAAATACCACAAAGAAAGCGGTGGCTTTTCAGGCGAAGAAATAAAACAGTTAGCTATTGGTAATATTGTGGCTTTTATTGTGGCCATGTTGGCTATAAAATTCTTTATCGGTTTTTTAAAAAAAAACGGTTTTAAAATTTGGGGCATATACAGGATAATAGTTGGCATTATTTTATTGCTGCTTATTTGGAAAGGTGTATTAAATTAAAAGCCGGTAATTTTTTTTATTTATTTCTTATGATTAATTATTAATTTTCCTATCTGCCGAAAGGTATTCATCCTGATAAATAAAACCAATGCAGACTGCTTCAAAAAAAGTTATTAACGGATGGGCCATGTATGATTGGGCAAATTCTGTTTACAACCTTGTTATTACCGCCACTTTTTTCCCTGCTTATTATGCAGCAGTAACAGGTATCCAGAACGAAAAATTTAAAGACGGCGTTCGGTTTTTGGGAGTAAATTTTGTAAACACCGAAATTAAGGATTACGTTTTATCATTCGGGTTCCTGGTTATTGCAATCCTTTCCCCTGTTCTTTCTTCTATTGCCGATTATAAGGGTAATAAAAAAAACTTTATGCGCTTTTTTTGCTGGATGGGTGCGGCCAGTTGTTCGCTTATGTTTTTCTTTGATAAAAACCATGTAACACTTGGATTGATGTGTTTTATGTTTGCCGGCATAGGGTTTTATGGCAGCCAGGTTTTTTACAACTCTTACTTACCAGAAATAGCTGCAGAAAAAGATATGGACAGGATAAGTGCCCGTGGCTATACGATGGGCTATATTGGAAGCGTGATAATGCAATTGATTGGTTTTGGATTGGTGATTTTAATGCCTGATAACCCACTTCCGTTAAAAATTACTTTTTTGTTGGTAGGTATCTGGTGGGTTGCATTTGCACAAATCACTTTTAACAGGTTACCCATGATCCCCAAGCCTGAGAGGAAAGAAAAGAAAAATGCATTGACAAATGGTTTTCACGAACTGCAAATTGTTTTGAACCAGGTAAAGCAAATGCCTCAATTAAAAAGATTTTTAACCGCTTTCTTTTTTTACAGTATGGGCGTACAAACGGTAATGCTGGTATCAAGTGATTTTGGCATCAAAATATTAAAACTGGAAAACAGTAAACTAATTCTTACCATAGTAATTATACAACTGGTGGCAATAGTTGGCGCCATTACTATGAGCCGGCTATCGGCTATATATGGTAACATCAAAGTGCTTATTTTTACTGTGCTTTTATGGGTTGGTGTTTGTATTGCAGCTTATTTTATGCAAACAGAATTACACTTTTATATTATTGCATCTCTTGTAGGCCTGGTAATGGGTGGTATACAATCCCTCAGCCGCTCTACCTACAGCAAGCTGATGCCTGTAACAAAAGATACTGCTTCTTTTTTTAGTTTTTATGATGTAACAGAAAAACTGGCAATAGTTATCGGGCTGTTTAGTTTTGGCTTTATAGAAGGCATTACCAATAACATGCGTAACTCTATTTTAGCAATGGTTATATTTTTTGCACTAGGGTTACTATTTTTAATGAGCGCTTACAGTGCACAGAAAAAAAATGCAGCAACTATTTAATAAATGAAATTATATACTATAAATACCGGTTATTTTAAATTAGATGGCGGCGCTATGTTTGGAGTGGTACCTAAAAGTATTTGGAACAAACTAAACCCTGCCGATGAAAACAATATGTGCAGCTGGGCTTTGCGCTGTTTATTGATTGAAGATGAAGAAAGATTAATTTTAATTGACACAGGTATGGGCAATAAACAGGATGCAAAATTTTTTAACCATTACTATTTGTTTGGCGATGACACACTGGATACATCTTTGGCAAAACATGGTTTTACAAAAGATGATATTACCGATGTATTTTTAACACATCTTCATTTTGACCACTGTGGTGGCTGTATTGAAAGAGAGGGCGACCAATTGGTTCCTGCTTTTAAAAATGCAACTTACTGGAGCAATGAAACTCATTGGAAATGGGCCACTCAGCCAAACGATAGGGAGAAAGCCAGTTTTTTAAAAGAAAATATTTTACCTATTCAGGAAAGCGGGCAATTAAAATTTGTGGAGCCTGCATTAAAAGGCGTTACAAATTTTTATAAAAACATTGAGATTATTTATGCCGAGGGGCATACCAGTTCAATGATGCTGCCCAAAATTAATTACGATGGAAAAACTATTGTTTATATGGCCGACCTGTTACCATCTGTTGCCCACTTACCTTTACCATATATTATGGGGTATGATGTGTTTCCCCTAACTACATTAATTGAAAAGAAAACATTTCTTTCAGAGGCTGAGCAAAATAATTACATATTATTTTTTGAACACGATCCTATTAATGAATGTTGCACCCTGCAACAAACTGAAAAAGGAATAAGGGCAAAAGATTTTTTTAGACTGAATGAAATTGCGTAATTCTACATTCCTTTAATGTTTATTAAAGAAGTCAGCGGATAGCGGAGGTTTTTGTACCCAAACATATCTACTTTAATATTTCCTACGGTTACCGGGCTTTCTACCCTAAGCAATAAATGATTTGGGTCGTCACTTACCCAAATCGTCATTTTTTCTCCTCCTTTAAACATTGTACCTTTTATCAATAATGGTTTAACTTTTATAGCATTGAATTTACCATATTGTGTTTTAACTTTTTCTTTCCCCATATAACGTAAGTATAAGTGAAACACTTCATCCCCTAAAAACATATCAAATGGTATCTTGTCTCCTGGCTTGTATGTATCGTAATTAATATTTCGGGCATAATACATAGAACTTACTACATCCTGTATGCATTTAGTGGTTTTAAAAACCCCGTTGGTGCTAACGGCGGTACCAGCTTCCTGGTTAAAGGTTACATTATTATAAATTTTATACCCGCCTTCATATACATCCCTGATAAATTTCATGGGCAGCATGGTATTGGTATCAATGTACGATTCGTACCTGTCCTTTACTTTAAAAAAATTATCAAAAAATGGATAATTTTTCCCTTCTCCCACACAATGATACGCTGGCTTGCCATTAAATCGTTCAAGCGTAGTAGTAAAAGTAGCTTCTCCGGCACCAACATATAAGCCGAGTGTATTGTAAAAAACTTTCATGGTTAACACTTCGCCGGCAATAAAAGAAGTATTCTTTGTACCGCAAAAATCTGTTGGCTGCTCCTGCTGGGCAAAGCCCGAAAGACTGGTCATTAAAAAAAATATTTTTAGAATTCCTTTCATTTATCCTTTACGATTTTAATACTAAAAATTAACAGGCTCCCTATTATTGCCGGTACTACAAGATTTATAAGCCATATACCCAGCGCAGCAGTGGCTACCCCTAATTCATTTGTAGTATACAATTGAAAAATTATCCAACTCGCACTTACCCGTACCGGTAATTCTATAAAACCAAAAGTTGGGGCAACAGCCATTACCAGATAAAAAATTGCCACCAGCCAAAAACATAACCAAACTGCAATTTTTACCTCCATTACCTGAAGTAACAACAGGTATTGGAAAACAAATACCAAATAACGCACAAACGATAAAGATAATATCTGCACCAGTTGAAAATTGTTAAATTCATCCAGCACGTTGATGTGTTTTACTGCCTTGTGCAAGGCAGGCACTTTTTCCATCATTCTAACAAGCCAGGCCAAACGCAAATAAAATAATAACAATATAACAGTAAGGCCAACACAGAGCGATGTAATAACTGCCTCCCAAAATTCGGGTATAACACGCAATATGGTATTATCATATTGTGAAAAGTATCTTAAAAAAAATAGCCCTAAACAGCCCATTATCATTGTAACCAGCAACTGGCTTATGCTTCCCACCATTGCCAGCGAAATAGCTTTAATGCGGTTGCCATTTTCAATATATAAAATACGGCCTCCATATTCACCAATTCTATTAGGGGTAAGTATGGTTATACTACAGCCTGATAAAACTGATTTGAAGGCTCTAAAAAAAGAAAACGCTTGAATATGCTTTACCAGCAATCTCCATTTTATGGCTTCAATACTCCAGTTGGTCAACATTAAAAAAACAACCAGCCACAACTTCCAGTTGGCCCAGCTATTTTTTATCTTGTTCCATTGTATACCAAGATTAGGTTTATCAATTACCTGGTGATACAAACTCCACGACAAAATAAGAAACAGCAGTGGGCCAAAAAAAAAGTTAATTAATATTTTGATATTTTTATTCAAAAAGGGTTTCTTTATTTTTTTCTCTACTACTTAAGACAGCAAAGAGAAGCATATGTTTAACTACTTTTGTTACGGACAGTTAATTTAAAAAATATTATGACGCAGCAATATCATTTTTATATATTTTGTATAATGGGCATCAGGCATTAAAATAAACATCATTATTTATACTACTTTAAACGTAGGTTTTACAATACAAGTATAGTTGAATTTTCAGTTAATCCATCAATCAAAAAATAAGAATTAAAAATTGCAAAAAAAATCGACAATAATTTTAGGGATAGATCCGGGTACAGTAGTAATGGGTTATGGATTGATACAAATAACCGGCAGCGCAATTAAACTGGTTGAAATGGATATTTTAAAACCTGGTAAAGTAGATGACCCTTATAGAAAACTACAATTAATTTACAATACTGTGAGTGGGCTTATTATAAAATATAAACCTGATGTATTTGCTATTGAAGCCCCATTTTTTGGTAAGAATGTTCAAAGCATGTTAAAGCTGGGAAGGGCCCAGGGAGTGGCCATTGCTGCTGCCATGAGGCATGGTTTGGATGTTACCGAATATGCTCCTAAAAAAATAAAACAATCCATTACCGGAAATGGTAATGCCAGCAAAGAGCAGGTACTAAAAATGCTGCAGCGTTTACTGAATTTTACCGAAGACCCAAAGTATTTTGATGCATCCGATGCACTGGCTGTTGCAGTATGCCACTATTTTCAGGAAAAAGGGCACCCACTTACCACAGTAAAAAAGGCAAATGGATGGGGAGATTTTTTGCAAAAAAACCCCGAAAGACTAAAAAAATAATATTAAAGATTTGATATGATTTTTTGTTGAATAGTTTTAAATTCTTTGGGAGATAATTTCAATTTATTATTCATAAAGTTTAAATCGTTTGCCGAATTAATGGGTATTAAATGTACATGCGCATGTGGCACTTCCAGCCCAACCACACTTATGCCGCAACGGTTACAATCAAAAGATTTTTCAATAGCCTTCGCAATAGGTTTGGCAAATACCAACAAACCTTTTAAATAATTATCAGGCAAATCAAAAAACTTATCAACTTCAATTTTAGCTATTACCAAAACATGCCCTTTTACCAGCGGA
The DNA here is from genome assembly GCA_043783135.1 of Ferruginibacter sp. Lineage (GTDB taxonomy): Bacteria > Bacteroidota > Bacteroidia > Chitinophagales > Chitinophagaceae > Ferruginibacter. Next base: position 5,591 of record JAYVZR010000114.1, read on the forward strand.
AAAATATCAAGGAAGGCAAAGAAATTCTCATCTTCTGCAATTTTATAGCAAGGAATTTCACCGACAATTATTTTCGAAAAAATGGTCATACAATCTGATATTTATCATAAAAATACAAACAAAAAAACCCGCTCAAAATTGAATGGGCCTTTAAAATTAAACCAGTGTATTTAAATAGTGATATTCTCAACTTTAAATTTTAATAAACCAACCGGCACAGTTACCTCTGCAACTTCGCCAATGGCTTTTCCTAACAGGCCTTTACCAATTGGAGATGTTACAGAAATTTTACCCAACTTTAAATCGGCCTCTTTTTCAGAAACAATCTGGTAGGTAACTTTCTTTTTTGTACCTAAATTAGTAACGGTTACTTTGGTCAATATTGAAACCTTGCTTGTATCAATATTATTTTCATCCAAAATACGGGCAGTAGCAATAATCCCTTCCAGGTATTTTATTTTTGCTTCAAGCATACCCTGCGCTTCTTTTGCAGCATCATATTCTGCATTTTCTTTTAAATCACCTTTTTCACGGGCTTCGGCAATGGCCTTGCTGGCAGCAGGTCGCTCTACACTTTTCATATGGTGCAGTTCATGTTTCATTTGCTCGAAGGTCTCTTGTTTTACATAATTCATTTCGCTCATAACACTTCTTTTTAGAGTAAACAGAAAAAAATACAACGCCCCGGTATTGTCCAAGGCGTTGTATTTAATATGCAAAGATAATTAAATCCCCAACTTCTGCAATATAACAGCACTCATTTTATAAAAAGCCTCGTGGCTATAGCCTGCAATATGTGGCGTTACTATTACATTCGGGTGCTTAGTTAAATACTCCAGCTGCTGTTGTTGTGCTGCTGAAAATGTTTGCAGTTTTTCATTTTCTAAAACATCAAGTGCAGCCCCGGCGATTTTATTTTGTTGTACTGCCCTTATTAAAGCATCGGTATCAGTAACGCCACCACGACAGGCATTTATAAAATAAGGTTTTTCTGTAAGTGCATTAAAAAAATTATCATCGGCCAAATCTTTTGTTTCATCAGTTAATGGTACATGCAAACTGATGACATCTGCATAACGGCAAATCTGTTCCATACTTGCTTCTTTAATATAGCCTGCACCAAAACCAAATTTATATTTATCGTATGCCAGTACAGTAACATCAAATGCAGTTAATAATTTTGCCAAAGCATTACCGGTATTACCAAAGCCAATAATACCAACGGTTTTGCCACTTAATTCTACACCACGATTGGGATCCCTTAACCATTTCCCTTCTTTTACTTCCTCAAAGCTCTTGGAAATATTATTCATTAAATTTAATAACAGGCCCAATACATGCTCTGCCACTGCATTACGGTTTCCTTCGGGGCTGCTTACACAGGTAATACCCTTACTTTCTGCATACACTACATCAATCAATTCCATGCCACTTCCCAAACGGCCGATCCATTTTAATTTAACCGCCCTGGATAAAATTGGCTCATCAATTTTTAAACGAGTTGTTACTATTAAGCCTTCTACATCACTGATTAATTTGGTTAATTCATCGTAGGTAATTTCTGGCTGATAAATTACCTCATACCCCTTTTGTTGTAAAGTGGTTGCCAAAAAATTGTGCGCTTTAGCTGTAATTAATATCCGTGATTTAATTTGAGTCATCATTAAAGTTTTCAAACATATATAAACTTGCAAAGTAGCAATTAACTAATAACTTTTATATGTTACCAAGTTTTAAAAGAAAAAATTGAGAGTTGATAATTAGACAGGTATAAACGGAAATTTATATAACATTATTTTAGGCTTATAATAAATTATTCGGCTGCAATTACACTTATTTCAACATTGGCATTTTTAGGCAGACCTTTTACGGCTACTGTTTCCCTTGCCGGAAAAAACCCGTCAAAGTATTTCGCATAAATTTCATTTACCCGGCTAAATAATTCCATATCACTTAAAAAAATAGTTGTCTTTACAATATTGCTAAAATCCATGCCGGCTTCTGCTAATATTGCTTTTACATTTTGCAATACCTGGTGTGTTTCTTCAATAATATCGGCATTAGCAAGGTCGTTGGTACCGGGTTTTAAGGCTACCTGGCCGGATACAAATAAAAAGTTACCACTTTTAATAGCCTGGTTGTAAGGGCCAATTGGCGCCGGAGCATTGCTGGTTTGTATAATTTGCTTGGTCATGATATTTGTAATAATTACAAATATATCTTTTATCAACCACCTATTTTTGTAAAAATTTCCTAAATGATACTTGCAGTATTTGGCAACGACGGACAATGCGATGAAATAAAAAAGGATATTACCCATGTTGAATGGATACGGCTTAATTCTTTAAATAATATTCCGGCAAGTATAAATGCGGTCTTTATTATTGATGAAGAGGTCATTATTGATTATAGTACCATAAAAAAACCTGTTTTCATAAATTCTGTCTGCCGTACTTTAAAAGAATTAAATGCCCCTGAAAACGTAGTACGCATCAATGGGTGGAATGGTTTTTTATCAAGGCCCAACTGGGAAATTGCAGGCATCATCAATGAAAATATTATTACAATTATAACTGCGCTCAATAAGCAATACACAAAAGTACCCGATGAACCTGGCTTTATTGCAGCAAGGGTGCTGGCCATGATAATTAACGAAGCATGGTTTGCATTAGAAGAAAAAATTAGCACCAAAGCCGGTATCGATATTGCCATGAAGCTGGGCACAAATTATCCATACGGCCCTTTTGAATGGGGCAAGTTGATAGGAGAAAAAAACATTGTTGAATTGCTGCAAAAATTAAGTGTACATAATAAAAGATATTTACCTGCTCCATTATTACAGCAAAAAATAAACAAATGAGTTTACTATTAAATATTGATACAGCTATTTCTACTGCAAGTATAAGCATTGCAAAAGATGGCCATATTTTAGGCGAAGCAATTAATATTGACCAAAAAGACCAGGGTGCATTTATACAACCCGCAATACAGTCAATTGCCCAAAATTTAGGTATCCATTTAAGTGAACTAACTGCAATAGCAGTAGTGGCAGGTCCGGGGAGTTATACAGGGCTTAGAGTAGGAATGGCCAGTGCCAAAGGGTTATGTTATGCTCTCGGCAAGCCTTTAATTACTATTAGCACATTAAATTTATTGGCCTGCCAGGCGATAAATGAGGCTCATATTATCCAGGAAGATATGCCAACTCTATATTGCCCAATGGTAGATGCAAGAAGAATGGAAGTATTTACGGCTGTGTTTGATAAAGAGCTAAACACCGTTTTATCTCCTTCTGCCATGATTATTGATGAAAATTCTTTTGCTAATCTACTGTTAAATAAAAAAATTATTTTTTTTGGCAATGGGGCTTTAAAATGGCAAAAAATAAATCAGCAAAAAAATGCGATGTTTTTTGAGCTAAAAAGCAAAACATTGTATATGAATGAATTATCATTCAAAAAATACTTAGCCAACGATTTTGCCGATACAGTATATGCTGAGCCCATGTACATCAAAGAATTTTACAACCCAGTTATTTAATGGCTTTTTACTTTATTCATCCATAAAATAATACCGTTTATCTAATAAGGATTTTAATAAATATAAAATGCTTTGTATCTTTACCGCGTTATATTCAAGCACAAACTAAAAATTTAATATCTATGACAAATGACACAGTTGCTCCAGTGGAGCAAGCACCTAAGTTGCAACACGCTACTAACATGAGTACGATTAAAATTGACTACTACAGTGTAAAGAAAGCAGCCCTGATTTTAAGGGCACTTAATCACAAATTGCGCCAGCAGCTATTGAAGTTGATTGAGGAAGAAAAGAAAATTACTGTTACGGAAATTTACGTTCGTTTAAGGTTAGAACAATCAGTTGCATCGCAGCATCTGGCTATTTTACGCAAAGCGGGTGTTGTAAGCACCCAACGTGATGGTAAGTTTATTTATTACATTATCAACCATAAAAGAATTGACGAAATAAGCAATTTCGTTAATGAATTGGTTGCCTGATATAAAAGTTACCAGAAAAAAAACGGATGCTATTATAGCATCCGTTTTTTTATCTTTGCAATTAAATAAATCATCCGTTTTATAACACGATAGATAGTTTTTGTGTTTTATAAATGATGAAGTGCATAGTGAGTAAATAGGTGCATTTCAAATTGTCGAAGCCACAAGTGGTTGGTGGGGCGCAACCAAGGCTCAGCCTCGGCCGGTGTCCCCACCGGCCGAAACCAGGAGCGACAATTTGAAATGCACACCGAGTAAATGTGTTTTACATTCTCCATTGCAAGGGTATAAAAACAAGTGTTTTAAAAATTATTTTTTTATGTATATCAAACAATTGTATACAAGTTGTATAAGTGAAGCTGCTTATTATATCGAAAGTAATGGTGAAGCTGTAGTGATAGATCCGTTAAGGGATATTGAAGAATATATTGAGCTGGCTGCAAGCAGAAATACAGTGATTAAATATATTTTTGAAACACATTTTCATGCTGATTTTGTGAGTGGTCATTTAGACCTTAGTAAAAAAACAGGGGCGCCAATTGTTTATGGCCCTCAAACAAAAACCAGTTTTCCGGTACACATTGCCAAAGACGGCGAAGTATTTTCTTTAGGCAATATTTCTTTTAAAGTAATTCATACACCAGGGCATACCATTGAAAGCAGTTGCTTTTTATTAAAAGACGAGACCGGAAAAGACAATGCGATTTTTACAGGCGACACTTTATTTGTAGGCGATGTAGGCCGGCCGGATTTAAGCAGTGGGGATATGAGTAAGGAAGAACTTGCTGGTATAATGTATGATACTATCCAACAAAAAATACTGCCCCTTGCAGATGATGTATTAGTTTACCCTGCACATGGCGCAGGAAGCAGTTGTGGCAAAAATTTAGGTCCAGATACATTTAGTACCATTGGCGAAGAAAAGCAAAACAACTACGCATTGCAACCACAATCCAAAGACGAATTTATTGCTGCTATAACAGATGGGCTGGAAGATGCCCCAAAGTATTTTTCTATTAATGCCCAGATAAATAAGGAAGGGTACGACAGCCTTGATGAAATAAAAACAAAAGGGCTTACGCCCTTAACTGTAGAAGTATTTAAAAATAAAATGAAAGAAGATGTTATCGTAGTAGATACGAGGCTTGCCGATATTTTTACAGAGGGGTTTATACCAGGCAGTATTTTTATAGGCCTTGAAGGCCGTTTTGCAGAATGGGCGGGCAGCGTATTATCTTTTGATAAACCATTGTTATTGGTAACAGAAAAAGGCAAAGAAGAGGAAACAGTTATCCGTTTGGCCCGTGTTGGTTTTTCTAGTATTGAAGGTTTTTTAAAAGGCGGTTTTAATGCCTGGCAAAAGGCAGGAGAAAACGTTGATATGATTATTACTATTGAAGCCGATGAATTGGCGATGGATATTCCACACGATCCTAATTTACAGGTAGTAGATGTAAGAAAAGAAATTGAATATGCTGATGGCCATGTAAAAGCTGCTATCAATATGCCTTTAGCTGATATGACAGATATGGCCATGATAGCGGGCTTTGAAGAAACTCAAAATTTGTACCTGCATTGTGGTGGCGGTTACAGAAGTGTAATTGCCTGCTCACTACTAAAAAAGCAGGGACTGCATAATATAAAAAATATAGCAGGTGGCTGGGCAAAAATTAAAGAAGAGACCCGTATTAAAACAGAGAAAGATGCAAGTGTTTTGAATTGATAAATATTTATAAAACAATATTCTGTACTTTATCACTTTTTGAAGGATAGTCTGTATTAAAATGAAGCCCCCTGCTTTCTTGCCTGAACTCTGCACTTTTTACAATTAAGTAAGCAACCGTAATCATATTACGCAATTCACACAGTTGTGGAGATACGGCTGTTTTTTCGTACAATGCTTCTGTTTCTTCATGCAACAAATCGAGCCGCCTGTTGGCTCTTTGTAAACGTTCATTGTTGCGAACAATCCCTACATAATCACTCATCAGCAATTTCATTTCTTTTAAACTTTGTGTGATAAGAATCATTTCCTTTGGTGCATTGGTTCCATCTGCCTTCCAATCGGGAACATTTTGCTGATAAGAAACATAGTCTATTTTTTTAACAGCATCCAAATAACTGCGATGTGCAAAAACCATTGCCTCCAGCAAACTGTTACTGGCTAAGCGGTTGGCTCCATGAAGCCCTGTACAGGCACATTCGCCCGCAGCATATAAGTTGGTGATAGATGTACGGCCGGCCTTATCCGTTTGCACACCTCCGCAACTGTAATGTGCCGCAGGCGAAACCGGTATCATATCTTTTGTAATATCAATGCCAATGCTGATACATTTATCATAAATATTAGGGAAGTGTTGTGTGAATTTTTCTTTTGTAAAATGACGGCAATCTAAAAACACATACTCGGTACCGTTTATCTTCATTTCATTATCAATGGCTCTTGCAACAATATCCCTTGGTGCCAGGTCTTTTCTTTCATCATACCGCTCCATAAATGCCTCACTATCCTGGTTGCGCAAAATACCTCCATCACCACGAACAGCTTCTGTAATTAAAAAATTTTGCCCACGTACACCCGGTTCGTATAAAGCAGTTGGATGAAACTGTATAAATTCCATATTTTCAATCCGGCCCTTTGCTCTGTAAACCATCGCAACACCATCGCCTGTAGCAATGGCTGGATTGGTAGTAGTACGATAAACCTGGCCGTTGCCTCCTGTTGCCAGTAAGGTAATTTTAGAAACTATTTTTTGAATTTTATGTGTACTTAAATTCAATACATATACTCCATAACATTCAATATCCGGCGTAGCTTTGGTGACCAAAAAACCAAGATGGTGCTGCGTAATTATATCCAGTACAAAGCAATGATTTATCAATTGAATATTGGGTTTGTTTTTAATGGCCTGCAATAAAGCCCTTTCCATTTCTTTACCGGTTACATCTTTGTGGTGAAGTATACGAAACTCACTATGGCCACCTTCTCTGCCAAGTGAATAATCCCCATCTTTATCTTTATCAAAACTGGCACCCCAATCAATCAATTCCTTGATTCTTTCCACCCCTTCTTTTACCACAATTTCTACTACAGCCCTGTCGCATAAACCATCCCCGGCTATAAGGGTATCTTCAATGTGCTTCTCAAAACTATCTTTATCAAAATCCATTACACCCGCTATACCACCTTGTGCATACTTGGTATTCGTTTCGTCGCTTTGTGTTTTGGTAAGTATGGTTATTTTTTTACCGGGACATGCTTCCGCTACTTTCAATGCATAGGTTAAACCTGCAATGCCACTTCCAATTACTAAAAAATCTGTTTCCATAAATACGACTATTACCGTTTAAAAAATTGACTTCTCAAAACAAAAATACTTGAAGTATATTGTAACTAAAATTAATAAAACCTTTATGATGAATAAAAATATTTTATGTTTGTTATTATCGCCTGTTTGTTTACAAATAATAATTGCACAGGTAAAATTTACCCCACCCGCTACCACATCTAAACCAGTTATTGATAGCCTGCATGGCGTTTTGTTGACCGACAATTACCGCTGGCTGGAAGAAAAGACAGACCCTGCGGTAATTGAATGGACAAAGGCACAACATGATGCAGGGATAAAATACCTGAAGGAAACACAAAAATCTTATGCAGGTTTCCGTGATGAGATTGCAGCTTTTATTGATCTTGATTATGAAGGGCCGTTGCGTAAAGAAGGTAAACGTGTTTTTCAGAATATAAAACGAAAGGGAGAAAAACAAAATAAACTTTATACTATTTTGGATGGAAAAAAACTGTTAATCTGGGACCCTGTAGCATTGGATACTTCAGGAAATTCTTCTACTAATGGAATAGATTATACTTATGATGGAGAAAGGGCTGCTATCAGCATTCAAAAAAGTGGCGCAGAAATAAATACCACTTATATTGTTAATACAAGAACAGGAAAAAATTTATATCCACCAATAGAAAACACCGATGGTTTTCAATGGACAAAAGACCAGCAGCATGCTTATTACACCATACGTACACAAGAAGATGTGAACAAACAGCAACCCTTAAAAACCTATTGGTGGAAATTAGGGGACCCAGCCAGCAAAGCTGTTTTTATTGGCACCACCAGCGACGCAAAAAACAGTTATTATATCTACGACAACCGCTATAGTGATGTAAGCTTTTCCGGTGAAGGTGATTTTTATTCAAACAACTGTAAGATGAGAAAAACCGGGAGCATGGAAGAAGGAAAACTCATTTATGAAAGTAAAAAATCTGCTGCTTATCCAAATGCAATCGGGGATAAACTCTATATTAAGACAAATGACAATGCCCCTAATTTTAAATTGATGGTTGCTGATAAAAATAATCCTGATTATGCAAACTGGAAAGCGCTGGTACCGGAAAGTGAAACAGTGATGCAGGACTATATTGTAACAAAAACAGGTATTATTGTGCAGGATAAAAAAGATATCATCAGCAGGTTGACTTTATATGACCTGGACGGTAAAAAACTAAACCAGATTACTCTGCCTGATGTTGGCAATGTTGATAATCTTTCCTACGACCGTGAAGAAGATTCTGTTTACATCACAATGGCTACTTTTACTTCTACAGCAAAAATATATGTAGCCTCTCCTGCCAACTTTAAATGGCGTTTATATTTTAAGAGGGACCTGCCGATTGATATGACCAATATTGTTGGTGAAATAAAATTCTATACTTCAAAAGACGGCACAAAAGTACCTGCCTTTGTTGTACACAGAAAAGACATGAAATCAGATAGCAGCAACCCGGTATTACTTAGTGCCTATGGAGGTTTTAATTATGGTATTGCCCCGGCCTATTACGGTTATTATGCGCCTTTCATTAATCGTGGTGGTGTAGTGGTTGAAACGGGTATACGTGGCGGTGATGAATATGGAGAAACATGGCACCAAAACGGAATGTTGGCTAATAAACAAAATTGCTTTGATGATTTTAATAGTTGTGCTGAATGGCTAATAAAAGAAAAATACACTACTCCAAAAAAACTGGTGGCAATAGGTGGCAGTAACGGTGGTTTATTAATGGGTGCAATTGCAACACAACGTCCTGATTTGTACAAGGCTATTGTTTGTGAAGTTCCCTTACTTGATATGCTACGGTACCAGAAATTTTTAATAGCCCGTTATTGGATACCAGAATATGGCAGTTCGGAAAACGAAGCTGACTTTCGATGGCTGCTGCGTTATTCGCCTTATCACAATATCCGTTTGGGTGTAAATGTTCCCACCATGCTGGTTACCGCAGGTGCCAATGATTCAAGGGTTGACCCCATGAATGCCAAAAAATTTGTGGCTGCATTGCAAAATAATTCAGGTCAGATAAGCCCAATAATTTTACATATGGATTATAACAGTGGGCATGGAAGCGGGCAAAGCACCTCACAACGTATTGACAATATTGTTTTTGATTTTGACTTTATAATGAACCAGTTGGGGATGTAAGTTGTTTCACGCAAAGGAACAAAGGTTACAAAGGTTCCAAAGGATATGCATCAAATGTATTACTTTGTATTCTTTGCTTTTCGTTGTGTTCTTTGTGTGAAATAACTTTTTATAGAACAACAGCTGGCTCTATCCACACATCACTTTCCTTTAATAAATTTATCAGTTCATCTACTGCTATGGCACTTTCAATATTTCTTTTCACCACTTCTTTTCCACGATATAAAGTTATTTTACCAATGCCACTGCCTACATATCCAAAATCTGCATCAGCCATTTCGCCAGGGCCATTTACGATGCATCCCATGATGGCAATTTTAAGCCCTTTTAAATGATTGGTAACAGCACGGATCTTTCCGGTGGTTTCCTGCAGGTCGAACAAAGTTCTGCCACAACTTGGGCAACTGATATATTCTGTTTTAGAAATCCTTGTGCGTGCTGCCTGTAAAATAGAGAAAGAGGTGTTATTAATAAACTGGTGATTGTTTTTTGTTTCCAAATAAGTTCGCCCATGCACTTTTTGATTAACCAGTTTAGAGGGGTCGTTCATCAGCCAAATGCCATCACCCATACCATCTAAAAATAAAGCGCCGGCCTGTGTACTAAAATGAATCAGTTGTTCATCAATAGAACTGTGATGGCTTTCAACTGCTAATATTACAGGGTTATTAATTTGCTGCTTCATCAGGTCAACAATACAAGCCCTTACATTTTGCATGGCATTTACAGCGGTAGAATAAATACATATAACAACTGTGGAATCTTCTTTTATTTTTTGTAATAGCGGTGCAGTAATAGTTTCGGTATCTACCGCAACAAAATTAATGGTGGCCGATTTTTTTTCTGCCTTTAAAAATTCACCGGCCTGAAAAAGTGGAAAATATTTTGCATCATCCAAAGCAGATAACCATGTTGCATAATCACACATTATTCTAAGCGTTCCTGGTAATGCAAAGTCAAT
>JAYVZR010000115.1:0-2274 GCA_043783135.1 Ferruginibacter sp.
AAAATGAGGCAGCGTTTCCGGGTGGTGAAGCCGCATGGAGAAGATTCCTTGAGAAAAATCTTAATGCAAGTACACCGGTTGACAATGGTGCTCCCGAAGGCACTTACCAGGTTATAGTAAAATTTATTGTAAGTAAAGACGGAAGCATCAGTGATGTACAGGCAGAAACCAAAATTGGTTACGGATTGGAAGATGAAGCTGTTAAAGTTATTAAAAGGGGCCCTAAATGGACACCAGCTTTGCAAAACGGTCGTAATGTAAATGCCTATCGCCGGCAGCCAATTACTTTTGAGGTTTCCGATCAATAAAAATATTTTTTCTTTTATTTATCCCTTTACAAATTTGTAAAGGGTTTTTTTTGCATTTTTATAAATGATGATACCTGCAAAATTTTATGCGGGCATCAATTAAACACTTTAATTCTGTTTTATCTTTACAAAATGTTAAACAAATTAGGTGGCTGGGAAGATACAATTGTTGCATTGGCAACTCCTCCGGGAATAGGCGCAATTGGCGTAATACGGGTGAGTGGCAACAAAGCTTTTGATATTATCAATTCTTTATTTCCATCAAAAGACCTTTCTGGCAAAGCTTCTCACACAATATATGTTGGCGTACTTAAAGAAAACGACAACCTGATTGATGAAGTAGTAGTTTCATTATTTAAAGGTCCTAAAAGTTATACCGCAGAAGATGTAGTTGAAATCAGTTGCCATGGCAGCCCCTATGTGCAGCAGCAGGTATTACAGGCATGCGTAAATAAGGGTGCAAGAATTGCCAGGCCAGGTGAATTTACACAACGGGCATTTCTAAATGGCAAGCTCGATTTAGCACAGGCAGAAGCTGTTGCCGATCTTATTGCATGTAACACTTCGGCTTCGCAAAAAACTGCCCTTTATAATATTCGGGGAGGTTTTAGTGCGGTATTAAAAGCATTAAGGGAACAGCTAATTAGTTTTTCAGCTTTGCTGGAACTGGAACTGGATTTTAGCCAGGAGGATGTTGAGTTTGCAGACCGTAAAAAATTTTATCAAATCATACAATCGGCTCAAACTACAACAGCGCAATTATTGCAATCATTTCAACTGGGTAATGTTATAAAAAATGGTGTAAGTGTTGCCATTATTGGCAAGCCAAATGCAGGTAAATCAACCTTGCTGAATACATTGCTAAATGAAAACCGTGCAATTGTTAGTGAAATTGCCGGCACTACCAGAGATACGATAGAAGAGGTACTTAATATTAATGGTATTTTATTCAGGCTGATAGATACCGCCGGTATCAGGGAACATAGTACAGACAGTATTGAATTGGTGGGTATTGAAAGGAGCCTGGAAAAAATGAAATCGGCAGATGTTGTGTTATATATTTTTGACGTAAAAGAAATTACAACAGAGGAACTACTGGAGATCAGAACCAAACTGGAAAAAAATAATAATAAACTGATATTGGTTGGTAATAAGTCAGATATATTTAATAATGATGAGGCAGTAAAAAAATTTAACGGTATTGCTAATATTCATTTTATATCAGCAAAAAATAATACCGGAATCGAAGCAATAAAAAATAGTTTGTTTCAATCAACAGTCAATGAACTGCCCTCTTCAGAAAATGTAATTATCACTAATGCCCGTCATTATGCTGCATTGCAACAGGTAAAAATTTCCTTAAACGATATTGAAACTGGCCTGGATAATGAGGTGCCGGGCGATCTGCTGGCTTTGGATATCCGCCGTTGTTTACATTATATTTCAGAAATAACGGGTGATATTTCTAATGAAGATGTATTGGATTTTATTTTTAGTAAATTTTGTATCGGAAAGTAATTATCTTTTGTATAGTTATTTTACAAGGCGACAATATTTAATACACCTATCTAAACAACAATATAAAGCAATGAACAAAAGGGATTTTCCTTCTTATAGAAATATAAAATACCGCATGGAACAAACCATGCGTTGGTATGGCCCGGATGATCCTGTATCATTGAGAGATATTAAACAGGCAGGTTGTACCGGTATTGTAACTGCATTACATCATATACCTAACGGACAGGTGTGGCCGCTGGATGAAATAAATAAACGAAAAGCGATAATAGAAAAAATTGGATTAGTATGGTCTGTGGTAGAAAGTCTTCCTGTACACGAAGCCATTAAAACACAAATAGGGGGCTTTGAATTGTATATAGACAATTATAAAAAAACTATTCAAAATCTTTCAGCCTGTGGCATAAAAAATATAACCTATAATTTTATGCCCCTGCTCGATTGGACA
>JAYVZR010000116.1:0-2272 GCA_043783135.1 Ferruginibacter sp.
TCGGTAGAATCAGTAAGTGGTGCTGATAGATTTTTGGTGATGGTATAATTGACAAGATTTCTGTAAAGCTTATCCCTGTTGGATTTTAGCGTTCCTTTAAATACCAGTTGGGCACGGCTGTTTAAACACAGCAATAGAGTAAAAGTAAACAACAATGCGGTTTTCATGAATGCAAGATATAATTTTGGAAAGAAAAAGGTTAATTAGTATTTATACTTTTTTGCACAACTCTTCCTTTTTACCAAATCCCTCCCGCTGGTATGCTACTTTAAGAGAATGGGAGCGACTGCAACAACTATGCGATAACTATTTAACCTCTGCATTTTTACCGGGAGACAATTATAGATACTGCATCGATATCAGTAGCCATTTTTTTTAAAATTTTGAAACAAAATTGTTTGAAACAAAATTGTTTTACCTTGATTTGTTTATTATCTTTATTAAAAAAATTATGGTGAAACCATTCAAATACGGCAAATTGGCCAATGAAGATTATTATACTAACCGTGAGGCTGAAAGTAAATGGCTGGAAACCCAGATAAATTCAGGGATCAATTGTATGCTTATATCTCCCCGGCGCTGGGGCAAATCTTCCCTCGTAATGCATACAGCTAAGCGGATGAAGAAGAAAAATAAGCAATTGGTATTTTGTTTTATTGATCTGTATAATATTAGAAACGAACAGGAATTTCTTGAATTATATTCTTCAGAAATTGTAAAAGCTACCTCGGGTTCATTTGAAGAAGCAGTAAGAAATGTAAAAAGTTTCTTTAAGCAGCTGATCCCCTCTGTAAATCTGAACCCCGACCCCGCCAGTGAAATTGAGTTAAGCTTTAACTGGAAAGAACTTAAAAAAAACATGTCAGAAGTACTGAACCTTGCTGATAAAATAGCCAAACATAAAAATATAGAATTAGTAGTATGTATAGATGAATTTCAGAATATTAGTTTTATGGAAGATGGTACAGGCTTTCAGAAAAAACTGAGGGCCCACTGGCAGACACACCAGCATATAACCTATGTTTTGTATGGTAGCAGGCGGCACCTGATGATGGAATTTTTTATCAAAAGCAGTATGCCCTTTTATAAGTTTGGAGAAATTTTATTTCTGGAAAAAATACAGGAACGTTACTGGATACCTTTTATTTCCGGAAGGTTTACTGCAACCGGAAAATCAATCAGCAATGCGCTTGCTGCCGACATTGCGCAGCTTATGCAAAACCATCCTTATTTTGTACAGCAATATGCACAGGCAGTGTGGCAGGTTTCCGGTAAAAAAGCCTCTGCTGAAGATCTTAATCAGGCAATAGAAGATTTGTTAGATCAATACACAATTCTGTACCAGAAGGAAACTGATATGCTTACCAATTTTCAATTGAATTTTTTAAAAGTGTTATGTAACAAAGAAACTGCTTTTACAAGCCAAAAGGTTTTGCAGGAATACAACCTTGGTACGTCAACCAATGTTTCCCGTATAAAAACTGCGCTGCAGAATTATGAGATTGTAGATATATTAGGAAAGCAAATTTCTTTCAACGACCCGATGTTTGAAATATGGCTGAAGAAAAGGTATTTTAATATGTAGTATTAAGGAAAAATATCTGAAACAAAGTTGTTTCAATTTTTTTTTAGATTGAAAGTCTAAAATTAAAAAATATACCAAGGAAATTTGCCTTCTGCCATCTGAAAAATGCGTTTATCAAGATCTGCATGAGCGCATTTACTTAATAATGCTTCAGCGATCATTTTTAAATTTCTTCTTGAATAATAGGATGGGTTAATCCTTAAAGTTTTACCAGAAGCACCTATAAAATCCCAGGATAATTCTGCTCCATGAATATTTATTTCCCAATTTATTCTAGTCGATTTAATGTCTTGCCATTCTAATTCTTTTTGTTTGCCAATTAAGATTTGTTGAACAATACCAGTGTTGTCAATTACTATTTTAACCTTCATAACTATGTAAGAGAGAACAACAATAAACAATATACTACCAGCCACAATCCACTTTAAAGAATCCTCTATCAATTTAACATTAATTACAAACAAAAAAAATAGCAGGTATAAGGCTATGAAAATAATGAATGGCCATTTCTTTACCTTAATTTCCTCCCTAACTAATGGTAACTTCATTTCAAATCCAATTTTATCTGCAACTCCTCAAACTGTTTATCATCAATGGTACTTGGCGCATCAATCATCGTATCCCGGCCACTGTTATTTTTTGGAAAGGCAATAAAATCACGGATGCTTTCGCTGCCGCCAAGGATAG
>JAYVZR010000117.1:0-15983 GCA_043783135.1 Ferruginibacter sp.
GCCGGAACCTGTTACCAATAAAACACTTACCATAGCTTTGGCAAAAAAAATGAATGGCAAATTATTTATTCCTGTTAAAGTACCTTCTTTTGTTTTAAAAATAATGCTGGGCGACCGGAGCATTGAAGTATTAAAAAGCACTTCAGTCAGTTGTGCTAAAATAAAACAAACCGGTTTTACATTTTTTTTTCCAACGATTGATATGGCACTGCAACAATTGTGTGATACATAAAATTAATTAACAGTTATTTACAGGTCTGATTTTATCATTCTTTGCTGGCTCCAAAAATAAAATAATGCCAGGTAGGCAATTGCCAATGAAAATACCAGCCAGGTATAATCTGACGGCAAAAATTTATTGGCCATATTTGTAAACATGCCAAAGGGCGAGTATACCAAACCATCAGCAGCATTCATTGGTAAATAGTTGCCCATATTGCCGAGGTCGATGTTGTGATCTTTTTTAATATTAATCGACCACACCAATAACACCAATGATAACCCATTTTCCAACACGGTATAAATAAAAAATACGGCTACCGCAAAGCCAGTGCGCCGTATCAGTACACCCATTAAAACAGCAATAAAATTGTATGTCAATGCCTTTAAAAAAAAGGCTCCTATACTACTTATTCCATAAAAAGAAAAAGAGCCGGTATTAACGATAAATCCAAATGCCAGTGCTGTAATAAAAACCAGTATTGTAGAACAAACGGCTATTATAAGTGCCATTAATAGTTTTACCTGGGTAAATTCTATACGGCTAATACCATCAATAATATTTTGCCTGTGTGTTCTGTAGGTAAATTCGTTGGTTACCAAAATCAGCAACAGCAAGCCAGGCAGCAACAACGTTAACCCGCTATAATAACTTACCGTTTGCCAAACATTTGGAAAACCAAAAGGCGACCCTCCCGAAATTAGTCCTGTTGGATCTGCAGGATCAATAACATTTTTTTTAAAATAATACACCAGGTAATTAGCCATAAAAATACCCAGTGCAAAAAAACAACTGATTACAATAAATGCATTGTAATTTTTAATCTTCATCCATTCTATCTTCAATAATTTTATCATAACGAACAATTAATTAGTTGGTTAATTCAAAGAACTTGGCTTCAAGGCTTTTCTTTTTTAGCTGCAGGTGATTTAATACTACCCCGTTACTGAAACAATGCCTGTTAATGGTTTCTACATCAGCGGTGCCTACAGGGTAAAACAATTGTATCATTTTTTCCTGCACTTTTAAATTGCTATACCCTTGCAGGGTATTGAGTGCAATCTGCAGTTGAGGTATATTGCTGGCACTAATTTCAACAATATCTTCATTGGCCAAAATTTCATTTACATCCCCTGTTGCTACCAACTCCCCCTTTTTTAAAATGGCCACATGGGTACAAACTTTTTCTACTTCATCCAGCAGGTGGCTTGCCATTATAATGGTTTTTCCCTGTTGGTGCAATTGCTTTATTAATTGGCGTATTTCTGCAATACCTACAGGGTCCAGTCCGTTTGTTGGTTCATCCAATATCAATACTTCCGGGTCACCCAACAAACAGGAAGCAATGGCCAGACGCTGTTTCATTCCTAAAGAATAAGTGCTGAACCGGGAATCTTTTCGTTGTGTTAGGTTTACCAATTCCAATACCCGGGGTATATCATCATGCCCCCTTTCTTTTAATGCGGCAGCAATTTCTAAATTTTTTTTGGCAGATAAATAATGATAAAAATTGGGCGTTTCTAAAAAAGTACCAATTTTACGGCGAAGCGTTTCATCCGGTATTTCATCAAATAGTTTATAGCTGCCGCCAGAAGGCCTTAAAATATCCATTATAATTCCCAGCATAGTCGTCTTACCGCTGCCGTTAGGCCCCAATATTCCAAATACCGATCCTTTTGGAACACTAAAACTTACTCCTTTTAGCGCCTGTATACGGCCATAACTTTTGCTAAGGTTTTCAATAGAAAGAATTGACATAAGCGCTTTAATGATTAAGCTTTGAAGATAAGGGATTTTATAATTGATGACAGTACAAATTAGGATAAGTGGCAGTCAGGGGCGATGTTGCTGATGCCAGATATTTGTAAAATTTCCTATTATGGCAACACCATTGCGATTATAGGCAAGACGCTGAAGGTTAAGGTTGTCAATATCTTGCTGTAATACTTTCCTGCTGAACGGATTCATTGTGCCGCCGGGTGCCAGGGGCAAAGCAACAGGGCTATATTGAAAAATGGCATCAACAATGGTACCTCTTGGATACATTATACCCGGTATGCCCTTACCCCTTATATCCAGCATTTCAGGATGCTGCAAACCAATTGTATGGCCATACTCATGTGCGGCGGTTGTAGAATTATTCAGCAGGTTGTCTACTTTAAAATAACCTGTATTGCATCCAATACCATCTACAAAAGAAATATTGCCAGCCGCAAATTCTTCCAGCCTGAAATAATTATTCCGGGGGTTTCTATTTTCAAAAACCATTTCAGGTGTAAGGAATCTGGCCCAAATGCCTTTAATATCAAACAATACATTATACAATATATTTTTTATACGCACTTTACCTTTTGCTTCATTCCAGTGCTCAGCAACATCATTGGCAATTTGATAACTCAATGCATCGCTGGCAGCATCACCATAAAAAAATAATTCCGAATGAATATACAATTGACTGGTATTTAATTTTAATTCTACTTCCCCCATTTTGTAAAATATTTTATTAAAAATATAGTGCCGGTTCTATATTGTCTCTAACAGATTGGAGATACCCATCTTTTCATAAAAATAACATTATTAAAATAATAATAAAACTGATTGTAACTATTATAGGCTATTTAACAGTATAATAGTTAGTAGTGTTGAAATAATATTTTATAAATTGAGTAAACTTTTTTTATGAGCCGATTATATATAGATCCCAATATTGCAAAAGCAAGTACCATTTTAACTGACGTTTACACCAGTGCAGAAAATTTTGAAGCAGCTAAAGAAAAAATATTTGCCCCGTCCTGGCAGTTTATTGGCAGTAAAGAACTGGTAAAATTTAGCGGAGATGTACAGCCTTTTACCCTGCTGCAAAATTATATGGATGAACCGCTGATGCTTACAAAAGATGCAGCAGGCGAAGTGCATTGCCTGAGCAATGTATGCACCCACCGGGGTAATATTATTGCTTATAAACAATGTAGCAAAGCAACCAACTTAAGGTGTAAGTACCATGGAAGATTGTTTGAATTGTCAGGCAAATTTGTTTCGATGCCTGAGTTTAAAGAAGTAGAAAATTTTCCCAGTGAGGAAGACAATTTACCCAGTTTACCCTTATTTAACTGGGGCAATTTATTATTTACTTCTCTTAATAAAAAAGACGAAGCACCTGTATACCTGAGCGAAATGATGGAGCGAATGCATTGGTTGCCAATGGAAGAATTTGTGTACCGGCCAGAACTTAGTAAAACCTTTGATATTGATGCCAACTGGGCATTATATTGCGAAAATTATTTAGAAGGCTTTCATATTCCTTTTGTACATGCGGCATTAAATGCAGCATTGAGTTTTGGCGATTATACCACTGAATTGTATGCTAAAGCAAGCCTGCAACTAGGTATCGGTAAAGAGGCTAATGATTGTTTTGACCTGCCTAAATCATCTATTGATTATGGTACCAATGTAGCGGCTTATTATTTTTGGGTATACCCCAACATGATGTTTAATTTTTATCCCTGGGGCTTATCGGTAAATATTGTAAGCCCGGTTGCTGTTAACAAAACAAAAGTTGAGTTTTTAACTTATATGTGGCAGGAAGATAAATATGATAGGGGAGCAGGAAGTGACCTTGATAAAGTAGAAATGGAAGATGAAGAAATTGTACAAAATGTACAGAAAGGTATTGTATCAAGATTTTATAAACATGGCAGGTATTCTGTAACAAGAGAAACGGGTACACATCATTTTCATCGGCTGCTGGTGGATAGTATGAATCATTAAGAAGATAAAACTTGCGCCAAATACGTCACATACTAAGTTTCGTATAAAATTCTACTGCCATATTCTTAGATTTCCAAAAATCATCTTTGGTTATATCAATACCATTGTTTTGTAAATACTCATGGATTATACCGTTATTCAAACGATCAGCAATTTTCCTTTTTTTATAATTCATTTTGTCCTCAAAAGGAAGTAAAGATCCACTTTAAAAAAACTCCCATTTAGGATCATCTTTTATTGCTTGTATTATTCGATTTTTCTCGCCACTCCGGTATTCAAAATTATAAAGTGGATATTTTGATTGATCATCTGAAAAGGTTGCGCTAAAAGTTTCTCTCCCATAAACTGAAAAATAATTATTTATGAGGGTGGGCCAGCCATCTGATAAGGTGGTTAAAAAAACTACTAAATCAAAATCAATAGATTGTGGCTGCCAAATTATAACCTTCACAAGTTCATCATCATTGGTTTTACCATCGAAATAATTTAAGGTTTTAGTAAAATCAAGTTTGATTTCCCTTTGTTGCCATTTTTGGTTTAAAGAATCGGAAATAATTAACCCAGTCAGACCGGGACGGTCAGACTGGGTTAATCATCTTTTTGAAATGAATTCAGAAAATCATCTCCTAATTTTCTTTTGGGCTGATTAATAAAATCTCTGGAGTCGTAATAACAATATTTTGCTGCCAATTCTTTATTACATAAACTTCCGTTTCTTAATCCTGCGTAATCAAGGTACGACGAAAATTGCCAGTCACCTGGCTGTTTTACCAAACCTGCTACAACAGGATTTTGATGAATGTATGAAAAGCAGTTTGAGCAATAATCCTGCAGGTTATATTTATTACTAACTATCAATTCTTCCCCAGAAATATTTTTGGCTTTTGTCTTTTGGCGAAATAATGAGCCTGTTTGTTGGTACCGTTTATTAAATATCCTTGCATAGCCACTCAACAACTTACGGATTCCGTTTGTCAGCTTTTCTATTTCCAGTCCACCTTGCTTAATCATGACGCAGCTTTTTTCCCCGGCATAAACCAGTAAATGAAAATGATTGGGCATAAGGCACCAGGCAATTATTTCTGTATGTGGAGCGACATGATTTCTTATTAGGCGAAGGAAGATAAGGTAATCTTCGTTTGTGCAAAAAATTAGTTGCTTGTTGTTGCCCTGGTTGTAAATATGATAAACATTATCCTGGAAGAATTTCATGATGATGTAAATTATAACCTAGTCTGACCGTCCCGGTCTGACTGGGTTAAAGATATAAAATAAAAAGGAGTAATCTCTTCTTTTAATTCAACTAACACCAGTCAGACCGGGACGGTCAGACTGGTGTTAGTTCCTTAATGGCTTGCCACTTTTCAACACACTTTGTATTCTTTCCAATGTTTTCTTTTCGCCGGTTAAGCTAAGAAAAGCTTCTCTTTCAAGATCCAATAAATATTGTTCAGTAACAAGTGCCGGTTCACTTAAATCGCCACCACACATTACGTAAGCTAATTTTTTTGCTACTGTTACGTCATGATCTGTTGCATAATTTGCTTTATGCATCCCGTTAATACCGGCTAAAAGCGTACCCAAGGCACCACGTCCCAATACTTTTATGTCGGTACGTTGTACCGGCATTACATACCCATCATTATACAATTCAATAACAGCCTGTTTGGCTTCTGCAATTCTTCTTCCCAAATTAAGGCTTACCAAATCTCTTCCCTTTCTGTAAATGCCCATATCATAAGCTTCGGCTGCAGAAGTAGCCACTTTTGCTGTAGCAATGGTAAGGAAACGATTTTGCAAAGTCAATGTATCTACTTCACCGTCATGCGTTTCATCAGCGGCCCTTAAAACAAATTCTTTGGTACCACCACCACCGGGAATAACACCAATACCTGCTTCAACTAAACCGGTATAGGTTTCAGCAGCAGCAATTACTTTATCTGCATGCAGGCAAATTTCGCAACCGCCACCCAATGCCAGGCCATGCGGTGCCAGCACCACTGGTATACCTGAATAGCGAACCCTCATCATAGTGCTTTGAAACATCCGTATTGCCATATCTATCTCATCATAATCCTGTTCAATTGCCAGCATAAATATCATACCCACATTTGCACCAGCACTAAAGTTGGGGCCATCATTGGCTATTACCAAACCTTTGTATTTTTCTTCTGCAAGCGAAATTGATTTTTGAATACCTTCCAATACCTCTCCGCCGATACTACCCATTTTGGTGTACCATTCCAATCCTAATACATCATCACCTAAATGATAGGTACGGCAGGCACTATTTTTCCAGATGTTTTCGTTGGCAAAATTTTTCATTACAATAAAGGCATCTCCACCGGGGATAGCTTTATAGGCTTTGGTTATAACGTCGTAGTATAAACGCTTTCCGTTTTCAATTGTATAAAAACTTTTTACACCGGCAGCAACCATTTCCTCTACCCAGGGTGCAACTTTAAATCCGGCAGCTTTCATGGCTTCTGTTGTTTTAGCAACACCTAATGCATCCCAGCTTTCAAAAGCACCTATTTCCCAGCCAAAACCAGCCATCATGCCATCGTCTATCCTGTACAGTTCATCACTAATTTCAGGAATACGGTGAGAGATATAAGCAAATAAATTATAGTGAAACTGACGATAAAAATCACCTGCCTTATCTGTACCTGCGCATAGTGCATTCAACCTTGTTTTTAAATCATCAATTGGTTTGGCGGTTTCTATCGTTGCAAACCTTGGTTTTTTACGGGGTTCGTATTCAAGTGTAAAAAGATTCAATACCTGGATTTCTTTTTCGCCTTTTGCAGATGTGGGCATCTTCTTAAAAAAACCCTGGCCTGTTTTATCGCCCAGCCAGTTGTTTTCTACCATTTTATTTAACCATGCAGGAATTACAAATTGTTCCTTAGCTTCATCCTGTGGACAATTATCAAAAACGCCTTTTGCAACTTTTACCAAAGTGTCAATGCCTACCACATCTGCCGTGCGAAATGTAGCAGATTTCGGACGGCCAACAATTGGGCCTGTAAGTGCATCAATTTCATCCACATTTAACTGCAGCTTTTCCATGGCATTCATAATGGCCATCATACCAAATACACCAATACGGTTAGCTATAAATGCAGGCGTGTCCTTACAGAGTACAGTTGTTTTGCCCAATTGCAGGCTTCCATATTCCATTAAAAAGCCAACTACTTCTGTATCGGTAAATGGTGTTGGAATAATTTCAAGTAAACGTAAATATCTTGGTGGATTAAAAAAATGTGTGCCGCAAAAATGTTTTTTAAAATCATCTGTTCTGCCTTCCGTCATCATATGAATGGGAATACCGGATGTATTGGAAGTAATTAAAGTACCGGGTTTACGATATTTTTCTACTTCGGTAAAAACAGATTGCTTTATATCCAGCCGCTCTACTACAACTTCTATTACCCAATCGCAGCCGGCAATATCTTTCATATTATCGGTAAAATTGCCCGTTGCAATTTTCTTTACTACATCTTTGGTGTAAACAGGTGATGGATTTGATTTTATCGCCGTAGCAAGGGCATTGTTTACAATTTTATTTTTTTCAGCTGTCTTTGCATCTGCGGGTAAATCTTTTGGTTGAATATCCAGCAACAATACCTGTAAACCCACACCAGCAAAATGACTGGCAATGCGGCTACCCATTACACCACTGCCTAAAACCGCAATTTTTTTAATGATTCTTTTCATATGTATATTCTTTACGCAATTATCAATACTACGAATTAGTTAGTTAAACAACTATTTTCATAAATCGAAATTAATACATTTTATAAAAGCATCATAAAAAATAAAAACAGGCATTACAGCCTGCTTCTATTTTACCAATATTATTTGCGATAATTTCTAACTTACCCCGCTTCCGTTCTTTACCACCTCATCCGGATTTACAAATTTTAGTTTGCCGTCTTCATCTTCAGCCATCAGTATCATCCCATTGCTCTCAATGCCACGCATTTTTCTTGGCGCAAGATTGGTAACAACCGTGACCTGTTTGCCTACAATATCAGCAGGTTCAAAATGTAATGCAATACCACTGACAATTATTCTTTTTTCAAAACCAAGATCAACTTCAAGTTTCAGTAATTTATCTGCTTTGGCTATTTTTTCTGCTGCAATGATGGTTCCTACCTTCAGATCAATTTTTGCAAAATCTTCAAACGCAATTTCAGGCTTGGTTTCTTTTGCTTCCGGAACATTTACCGGTGATGGTTCTTCTTTACCGTTTGCTTCCATTTTTATTTTTTCACTTTTAATTTTTAATTTTTGTATCTGTTCGGCTACCTCTGTATCATCAATTTTTCTAAATAATAATTGTGGCTCTCTTAACGAATAACCTACGCTTAGTAAATTGGGTTTACCCGCATTTTCCCAGTCCAGCATTTTATCTACCACCTTCATCATATAAGCCATTTTTTTTGCTGCAAAGGGCAAAAAAGGATTTATATACACAGCAAGATTAGCGGTAAGCTGTAAACAGACATGCAAACAATTGTCAATTATTTGCTGGCCCTCCGGGTTTGTATCCAAAGTTTTAGCAACAATCCACGGCTGTTTATCCTGCATATATTTATTTCCTTTTCGTGCAAGATCAATTACTTCATATTGTGCATCCCTGAATTTATATCCTTCAATCAGGCCTCCGATAGTTGCTTTTGCACGGGTAATTTCTGCAAACAAATTTTTATCTGCATCATCCAGTATTGCCGCATGCAATGGCGGTACTTTTCCCTTACATAATTTATGCATTAATACTAAGGCCCTGTTTACAAAATTTCCAAACACATCTACCAACTCGCCTTTTACTGTATCCTGGAAACCTTTCCATGTAAACTCACTATCTTTTGTTTCGGGTGCTATGGCATTTAAATAATAACGCAATGCATCCACCATCTGGTCTCCGCCATTCTCCTTCTTTACAAAATCGTTGATATAATCATCCATCTCAATACTCCACCCACGGCTGGTACTCATCTTATCTCCCTCTATATTCATAAACTCGTTGCTGGGTACATTATCGGGCAAAATATTTCCATGCAGTTTTAGCATTACCGGAAATATGATGGCGTGAAAAACAATATTATCCTTGCCGATAAAATGGACCAGCTTAGTATCTTCATTATACCAGTAAGGTTTCCAGTCCTTATCATTATCCAGCGCCCATTGTTTGGTTGCGCTTATGTAACCGATGGGTGCATCAAACCAAACATAGAGGACTTTTCCAGCCCCCCCACCCCCCAAGGGGGGATTTTGGGAAGACTTCACTTCTTCTGCCAATGTATTTAATTTGTTAGCTATTTCGTTTAGTGTGTTATCTGTATTTTGTAATACTTCTTCATTGGTAAATCTTATTACTTCAAAGCCTTGACTTTTTAACCATTCGGTTCTTTCTTCATCGCTTGCCTTATTTTCTGGTAATTGATGTATCAATCCATCAACTTCTATAATTAGCTTTTTTGGAAGGCATACAAAATCTGCAATATAAGAACCGATAATGTGTTGCCGCCTAAATTTAAAACCATCTAATTTTTTACCCCTAAGCATCTGCCACAAAGAATTTTCGGCATCTGTCGGCTGGCTTCTATGACTTCTTACGAATTCCTTAAGCAACCCATATCCAAAAGGATCCGCTGTCTGATAATCAAAGGGAGTATCCAAATCATCAGGCTCCAAAATCCCCCCTTGGGGGGTGGGGGGGCTGCTCACCGGCACTTTAATTCCCCAATCCAAATCCCTTGTTACAGCCCTTGGTTGTAAACCTGCATCCAGCCAGCTTTTACACTGACCTAATACATTTGCTTTCCAATCGCTCTTATGATCTTCCAGTATCCACTCACGCAAAAATTCTTCATATTTATTCAATGGTAAATACCAATGTTTTGTAGCTTTTTTTACAGGTGCATTACCGCTTAATGTACTTCTTGGATTAATTAATTCTTCAGGACTTAAAGAAGTGCCGCATCTTTCGCACTGATCGCCAAAAGCATTTTCATTGGCACAAACCGGGCAGGTACCCACAATATAACGGTCGGCTAAAAACGTGTTTGCTTCTTCATCAAAATATTGTTCTGTTTCTTTTACTTCAAGATCGCCATTATTATTCAGCACGGTAAAAAATTCCTGCGCCGTTTCATGGTGCAAAGGGGATGTGGTTCTGTGATAAATATCAAAAGAAATTCCAAGGTCTGCCATCTTGCTTTTTAACATGGCGTGGTATTTATCTACAATTTCCCTGGGCGTAGTATTTTCCTTCATTGCCTGTATGGTAATAGCAGCACCATGTTCATCGCTGCCACATACATATACCACATCTTTTTTTTGTGCCCTTAAATACCGCACATAAATATCTGCCGGCAAATAAGCACCCGCCAAATGACCAATATGTTTAGGGCCGTTGGCATAGGGCAATGCAGAAGTAATTAAATATCTTTTTGGATCTGTCATAAATTTTATTCTTAATTACCATGGTATAGGGCATTTACTCCTCCCCTTTCGCACCGAGGTACATGGTCACATGCCCGGCGTTTCATTTGGAAACGACTAAAGCGCTGCAAATTTACCTAAAGCAATTACAATACCCAAACAAACAAAAACCTCCGCTGTTGACGGAGGTTTTTGCGATATTTCTGCAGGAAAATTATTTTTTCAATTCATTTATTTCTACCTGTGGTATTAATACTTTATTGCATTTTTCAGTAATTATATCTTTTGGTAATTCAAAACTGGCTGTTTGTTTTACATCTTCAGAAGATGCTGCTGCTTTTACTGTGTATTTGCCTGCTTCAGCAATCCACGAAGTTGCATTGGTATCAAAAGATGCAAGGTCAGCAGCGGTAATAACAAATTCAATTACCTGGCTTTTTCCCGGCTGCAGCAATTCAGTTTTTGCAAAAGCTTTCAATTCTTCCACAGGCTTGGCTAATTTAACGGATGGTGCACTGATGTACAATTGTACTACTTCTTTACCAGCCACTTTACCTGTATTTGTTACTGTTAGTTTTGCAGTTATGCTACCATTAAATTTTGCAGCACTTAAAGTAAGATTGGTATAAGAAAAATTGGTATAAGATAAGCCGTATCCAAATCCGTATGCGGTCTTTACTTTAAATGTATTGTAATACCGGTAGCCAACATAAATACCCTCTTCATATACTACTTCAGCAGGTATTTGTTTTCTTCCAAAATTACCTTCAACTGCCTTTTCCGGAAATTCTTTACCGGGGAAACTATTTGCCGAGGGTACATCTTTATAATTTACAGGAAATGTTGTAGCCAGCTTACCGGAAGGGTTTACTTTACCGCTAAGAATATCTGCAATAGCATTACCTGCCTCAAGGCCCGGTTGCCATGCCAATAGTATCCCATCAACTTTATCCTTCCAGCTTGTAACTTCAATCACACCACCTACATTTAAAACAACAACCAGTTTTTTTCCTTTTGCATGAAAAGCATCAGCAATAGTATTGATCAATATTTTTTCTGTGTCACTCAGATAATAATCATTTTCCATTTTTCTGTCAGCGCCTTCGCCTGCATTTCGGCCGATAGTGAAAATAGCAATATCAGCATCATTTGCTTTTTGATTAATGATATCTGCATTAAACATCATTTCGGAAATTGGTTTTGGCGCATCAAAAAAATCTCTTGGCTTCGGGCGTTTTGCCTTTGCATCAGCAATATATTGAACATAGCCATTTTTCAGCGTAGCATCTGTGGTATATCCTGCATTTGTTAACCCCTGCACCAGTGAAATGGTATAAGCTTTATTCACATCGCCGCTGCCAGTGCCGCCAGCGATAATGTCGTAAGATGTATTACCAAATACGGCTACTTTTTTTACCTGCATAAAAGGAAGCACATTAACTTTGTTTTTAAGCATCACCATGCCCTCTGCAGCGGCCATACGTGAAAGAGCTGCATCTTTTGTAAGGTCTGGTTTATTACTAAATTTGTATTCTTTAAAAACTGGAGACTGCAAAATAATATTAAGCATTCTTTCTACATTTTCATCCAACACCTTTACATCCAGTGAACCCTTTTCAACAGCCGTTATAATTGCCTGAGATTGTTGTGGCGTACCAGGCATCAGTAAATCGTTGCCTGCTTTCATCTGGGCAACAGGATCTTTTCCACCAAACCAATCCGTCATTACAAGACCTTTAAAACCCCATTCCTTTCTTAAGATAGTTGTAAGCAAATCATATTCTTCTGATGTATAAGTTCCGTTTAGTAAATTATAAGAACTCATGACCGTCCAGGGTTGTGATTTTTTTACGGTTATCTCAAATCCTTTCAGATAAATTTCTCTTAATGCTCTTTCACTTACGATGGTATTTACTGTATTACGGTTTGTTTCCTGGTTGTTGGCTGCAAAATGTTTTATAGAAGTACCAATATCATTGGATTCAATGCCATTAACAATTGCAGCTGCAATATTTCCTGTTACAACAGGGTCTTCGCTATAATATTCAAAGTTTCTTCCACCCAATGGATTGCGGTGAATATTTAATGCAGGTGCAAGTAAAATATCAACACCGTAATCATGTACTTCACTTCCAAAAGCAACGCCTACTTTTTTTACAAGCGCTGTATCCCACGATGATGCCAGTAAAGTAGCGATAGGCC
This sequence comes from Ferruginibacter sp., assembly GCA_043783135.1. Lineage (GTDB taxonomy): Bacteria > Bacteroidota > Bacteroidia > Chitinophagales > Chitinophagaceae > Ferruginibacter. Next base: position 12,644 of record JAYVZR010000117.1, read on the forward strand.
ATGCTGTTGCATAAAACGATTTTGTACTGTCACCATTTCTGAATGGCGAAATTCTTAAACCTGCGGGCCCGTCTGCAACAACAATTGAAGGAATTCCCAAACGGGGAATGGCAAAAGTGGTTCCAGCTGCACCAGGTATTTTATCTTCTGTTTGCCCTATTACCGGGCCGCCGGGTGGTTTCTGTCCGGGCATTTTAAAACGATTGCCCGTTAATAATTTTGCCTTTTCTTCCAGCGTCATAGCAGCAATAATTTCTTTAACAGCATTCTTGCCAAGCTGGGGTGTTTGTGCAAAAGCAGCACCAAACAAATTAATTGAGATGAATAAGAAATAAAGTTTTTTCATAATAGTAAGCCTGTTTATTTTATGGATGATTTTTAAAAAATTATACGGTAATTTATAAAATTATTTTATTCTACTTCTGCTATAACCCTTACCAGTAATGCACTGGTAGCTGCTTTTAACGCAATCACATTTCCTTTGGCCATGTCTACCGTTCCCTTATACAGTTCTGTTTTTCCATTATCTTTTACCTCCAAAAACAATTGAAATTTATCACCTGCTTTGGTATTAGTGGTAAGAAAAAAGTTATCGGTTGGTGTAGCTTCTGCGTAATTTGTTGCTGTATCTTTTGCAGCCAATTGCCAGGCGGGTAGCAGCAAAGATGTAAAATTGCTGATGGTTGTATGGCCCTCAAATAAAGCTCTCCGCTTATCTTCTTCACCAGCAGCAACTGTTACTGTTTTAGAAGGCACAAAAATATTGTCAATAAAATTGCCAGCAGAATCGGCAGTCCAGATTGCCATTACAGGAGTCATTGCTTCATTACTTTTTTCAATGATGAATTGAAGTGTTTTTCCCTGCTTGTCTTTATTGGTAACTATTTTATCGAAAGATGTTTTGTCAAAAAAGCCCCCTTTGCGTTTATCTCCACGAGTTAGGTCTTCTCCAAAATGTTGTATTTGTGCAAAGGGTGGCAAACTAAAACCAGCTCCTATTAAAACAATAGCAATAATACAAGTGGCAACAAAGAATTCTTTTTTAACTTTACCCTCTTTACGTTCTTTAGTATATACTTTTAAAGAAGCCCAGTTATTTTTAATATGAAAAAAAGCAAAGCTGATAAATACCAATCCTAATAATACATGAATGGCAGTAACAAACTCTGGCTTTAATCCAAAATACAATAAAAGGCCTGTTGTACCGAGGAATAAAAAAGCGAGAGCAATACTCAGGCTTATGATGTTTTTCTTTTTCATAATTAATTTTTCAGATGAGTACAAACATAGTGGTCATCTGTTATTTTATCCTGTAAATGAGATGATCCACAAAAATGTTGCGACAAAAAATAATATTCAGGTTGTTAATATTCCCAATGTTTACTTTTAGCTTAAAATTTTCTGCAAATTATTATAGCCGGTTGTGATACTTGAATAAGGTTCAGCCTGCATGTCATGCTCAACAAAAAAGTCCTTCATACCTGATATTTTAGCATTGGCAAATACCCTTTTAAAGCATTTTATGGTGTTTCAATCGAACAAATCTAATTTTCCATCAGCGTCCTATTGTACAAATGAGATGAGAAAGGAAAATGTAGCGATGAAACTGGATTTAGAATACCCTATGTGGCCTAAAAGTTTTTTTTCTAATCAAGTTTTGTTTTTGGTCAATGCGTCAGTATGAAACAATGGTAGACATTTTTTGTTATTTGCAATAATTTTATTTTTAATTTGCCAGTAGGCATTTACTTTTATATATGAGTTATGATAAAGCATTAAGGGATCATTATTTAAAAGGCCATGAGAAATACCTGCGCCATATTTCAGTGGACTGTATAATTTTTGGGTTTCATGACAATGAACTGAAAGTATTGCTGCTGCAGGCCAAATACGCTGGCTTATGGGGTTTACCGGGTGGATTTATCAAAAAAGAAGAGCATATGGATGAAGCCGCAAGCCGCATCCTGAAAGAAAGAACAGGTTTGGATGAAATTTATATGCAACAATTTTATGTGTTTAGCGCCCCCGAACGCTCCACCCGTAAAGCCAACCAGCAATTTCTAAAAAACGTTGGCGTAAAAAGCAATGAAAGCTGGATGTTTGAACGTTTTATTACAGTAGGCTATACGGCCCTTGTTGATTTTTCAAAAGTTGAACCAGTGGCTGATGTATTTTCTAATACATGTGAATGGCTCAACATCCATGAAATTCCCGAAATGCTGCTCGACCACCGCGACATATTGAATAAGGCATTGGAGGATTTGCAATTGCAGTTAAATTATCATCCGGTAGGATATAATTTATTGCCCGAAAAATTTACAATGCCCGAGATACAGAAATTATATGAAACTATTTTAGACAAGAAACTGGACAGGAGAAATTTTCAGCGCAAGATAATAAGCACCGGCATTTTAAAAAGATTGAATGAAACCAAAAAAGGAGTTGCTCATAAAGCGCCCTGGTATTATAAATTTGACCAGCGCAAATATCAAAAAGCGCTAAAAGAAGGAATAGGTTTTGAAATATAGAATTGCGAATTAAAATGAAAAAATATTTATGAACCGCAAAAACTTTTTATCATCTATTGTTCCGGCGGCAGCCACATTAAGCACCATTGCAAAGGGCCGGCAACTAAACGAAGCTGATGAATATCCCATTATACCGGCATACTTAAAAGAAGGCGGTACCATTGGTATAACCAGCCCTGCTGGTTATATTACCCTTGCAGAAATTGAACCTGCTATAAGCAAGTTAAAGGAATGGGGTTTTCAGATAAGCATTGGTAATACCATTGGTAAAAAATATTTTACGTTTGGTGGAACAGATGAAGAAAGACTGGCAGATTTTCAACAGATGCTGGATGATAAAAAACTGGATGCTGTTTTATGTGCCAGGGGTGGGTATGGTATGGTGAGAATAATTGACAAACTTGATTTTACTCAATTTATAAAACATCCAAAATGGATTGTTGGGTTTAGCGATATAACTATTATGCATAACCATCTTAATAGAAATTATGGCATAGCATCAATCCATTCAAAAATGTGCAACAGCTTTCCAGACGACTGGGCGCTGGCCGAGTCAATCCAAAAAGAATCTATTGAAAGTATTAATAAATGTTTGACAGGAAAAAAAATGAGCTACACTGTTTTACCTAATGCAAAAAATAAAACGGGTATTGCAAGCGGTAAATTGGTAGGCGGAAATTTAAAAACAATTGAATCTTTAGCAGGCAGCGACAGCGACCTTGTTACAACAAATAAAATTTTATTTGTTGAAGATACCGGTGAATATTTATACAGCATTGATCGTATGTTCTGGAACCTTAAACGGAGTGGTA
>JAYVZR010000118.1:0-2264 GCA_043783135.1 Ferruginibacter sp.
AAAACAACTTTCTCTAATTGCTTCTTCCAAAAAATAAAGTAGTTTATATTTACTTCTAAAAAATTATATTACCCATGAGTAGTAAATATAAAGTTGGCGAGGATGCTATACCACATTTTGTAACATTTTCAGTCGTAGGCTGGATAGATGTATTCAGCCGAGAGCAATACAAAGAATTATTTGTTGAAAGTTTAAAATATTGCCAGGAAAACAAAGGGCTCGTTTTGCATGCATGGGTTATAATGACTAATCATGTTCATTTAATAATGAGTAGCAACATAAATAAGCTTGAACATATTGTAAGAGACCTTAAAAAATATACCAGCAAGCAAATTATTAAAGCGATACAGGAAAACAATACAGAAAGCAGGAAGGAATGGATGCTGAATATATTTAGCTTTACAGGACAAAATAATAATAACAATAAGGAGTTTCAATTTTGGAAACAGGATTATCATCCTATAGAATTAGACACTCCTGAGAAAATGAAACAACGCTTAGATTATCTTCATGAAAACCCAGTAAGAAGTGGCTTGGTGTGGAAGCCGTGGCATTACAAATACAGCAGCGCAAGTGATTACTATACTAATGAAAATGGGTTGATAAAAATTGAGCATTTGTAATTCTTGTTCCCGATTCAATCGGGCAGAATCAAGAAGTCACAAGTGGCCGCTAAAGCGGAACACTTGCGCCAGTGAGGGGCGGCTGTTCATTTTACACCAAAGCATTTGAGGGATATTTAAAGAGGTAATAAGATATTTGTACAACTTGTCCAGCATCGGGGTTTTACGGAAATAACTTTTTAATTTATTGCAGTATGAAGTGAAAACCCCGCTGGTACATTAAAAAGGCACCCTGCCAGGGCAGAGTGCCACATAATAAAAATTGTCAGGGTTTATTTAAAAGATAATTTTTCTGCATAACCAGTCAGGGAATAATAATTTATTAATCATCATCATCATCATTTTGGCATACATTTATTTGGAGTACCTGTCCGCCGCCCAAAGCAACCGGGCTAAAACCCCAATTGGAAACATACAATTTGCCATCAGGCCCAAAGGTCATCCCGGTAGGCAGAGAAAGGCCCGAGGCAACTGTTACTCTTTTGCCGGAATGGCTTACCCTGATAATTTTTCCTGTGCCGGGTGTGGGAAATGGTTTGCCCGTGGTATTCTCTAATACATACAAGCGGCCCTTTTTGTCAAAACTAACACCGAGTACAGTAGTAAATCCTGTAGCCCATATTTTTATTTCTCCCGAAGGGGTAATCTTGTAAATGTTGGAACTGCCATCCACTATGGGGAATGTGTGAAGGTTTCCCATAAAAAAATTATCTTTAAAAGATGTGAGGGCAGTTGGTACAATATGTCCCTGACTTGCAGATATATCCACCACCCGGCTTATATTTCCACTGGTGGTTATCTTCATCATATCTCCGTGGTTGGGTTCTAAAACATAAAAATTACCATCCTCATTAATCATACTATAGGGCGTACCGTCTGGTTCAAAATCATCTGGTTCAGGATGTTGCACAGGATGACTCTTAAGCCAGTTACTGATATTTGCCACCATTTTCCAGGTGCCGTTGTGTCTTACTTTTATAACCCCATTAGGCACAGATGCCACCCCATGTGAGCAGCCGGCTCCGGCAAGTAAGGCATATAAGGTATTGTTTATAAATGCTACATCAGCCACACCTTCTACATCCCCTCCAATTATTTCATTTGCATGGCTTGAAGGCAATTGGTCTGTAACAGTGGTACGTTCACCTTTCCAATTTATCCTGGAGATGCGCCCCCCTGTTGGGCCTCCCAGGTATGGGCCAACAGGAAAGGGTACCTGATCGCAAATACCAACGGTAGAATTATTAGCACCACCTGTGCCGCCCTCTGCTACATACAACCTGCCAGTAGGTCCAAATTTTAATCCACGGGGATTGTTTAAACCAGTGGCAAAAACTTTAATTGTTCCAAAAGGGCATCCCTTTGCTGCCAAATTAAAATGGTCTACCCATAATGATGTTTCGTCTTGTTCCTGCAATACGAACCCATCTTCATCTGAAGCAACTGCAACGGCATCTGGCGCAGCCTTTTTGCATGATGTTAAAAAAAGCAGCATGATTGTAATAAGTGTGCCCAACTGCCATAATTGTTTTCTCTTCATAATAAACCTCCTTTTTTGTTTAATGAATAATTTGATTGAAATATGCCTCAAGTAAGAAGCATCTTTTTTTTGAAACAAGCGGGGTAAAGACCATTTGCCGA
>JAYVZR010000119.1:0-2255 GCA_043783135.1 Ferruginibacter sp.
GTGGGCACATACATCAACCTTGTAAACGCCAGATAAGAAATGCCAATGGCAGTGTTACTTATTTAAACTCCGGTGACTGGATAGAGAATTTAACATCCCTGGAATACTACGATAATGAATGGAATATTTATCACTACCATCAGGACGAATTGGTGCACGAACTCAACGATTCATTTTACGCAGATGAAGCAGCCTACCTGCGTACAGCCGAACTATTTAAAATAATGATGGACGATTTTATAAACGCATCTTAAAAAAATGTAATGAAGGTATTATACGCTATACAGGGAACAGGTAATGGTCATGTCAGCAGGGCCAATGAAATTATACCCATTTTAAAAAATAAGTGCAAGCTGGATATTCTTGTAAGTGGTACCCAGGCCGATGTATGTATCAATTACTGGGTTAAATATAAAAGAAAAGGGTGTGGTTTTATTTTTGGTAAAAAAGGTGGTGTTGATTTAATTAAAACACTAAAGCAAATGCAATCAAAAAGAATTGTTTCGGAAATAAAAAAACTTCCGGTCGAAGAATATGATTTAGTGATCAATGATTTTGAACCAATAAGCGCCTGGGCATGTAAAATAAAAAATGTTCCCTGTATTGCCATGAGCCATCAACTGGCCGTATCACATAAAAATTCTCCCAAGCCGGCTACTGGAGACCCTATTGCCCAATTAATTTTAAAATATTATGCCCCTTGTAAAACTGGTGTTGGTTTTCATTTTAAAAGTTATGGCGATAATATTTTTACACCTGTAATAAAAAGTGAAATTCGTAATGCCCCGTTAAAAAATCTGGGGCATTACACCGTTTATCTTCCTTCTTATGATGATAGTAAACTCATCAAATTTTTATCTGTTTTTAAAAATATACAATGGCAAATTTTTTCGAAGCATACTAAAAAAACTTATAAAGAGGCCAATTGCTGGATAAGGCCGGTGAGTACGGTTGATTTTACAGAAAGCTTTACCACCTGCGAAGGCATAATATGTGGTGCCGGGTTTGAAACCCCTTCAGAAGCTTTACAAATGGGTAAAAAATTATTGGTAATACCTATGAAACATCAATATGAGCAACATTGCAATGCTACTGCAGCAGAACAATTAGGCGTACCAGTTATTAAAAGCTTAAAGAAAAAACACTTACAAAAAGTAGAAGCGTGGCTGATTAAAAAAGAGACCTTGCAAATTAATTTCCCAGATGAAACAGAAAAAATAATTGACTTTGTATTTGCCATTGCCACACAACAAAAAATAATTACTGCTACATCTAAAAGTTTACCCTCGCCTGGCAAAGGATTAGCTTATTGGGCATAACAAAAAATTATTTTCTTAGCACTTGCAGTAATTCTTTTGCTTCCGGCGATAAAATCGTGGCAACAGTTTTGCCGTTTTGGTTAAACGAAAAACACATACAATCCTTATCGTTCATCCTAAAATCAATATCCTGTTCTACCCTGCTTTGTTTAAAAAAATGCAGTGAGCCATCGTAGCCACATTTTATATTAAACTCAGTAGATAATGCTCCAATTAAACTGCTTAATTGTTCAATTGTTTTTTTATCCCTTATAATCCTCACTGCAACTACGGTATCCATTGAGCCATCACCCTTATAAAAATTAATCGCTACACTATCCGCATTTATTATACGCTCTTTAATTTTTGTATTAGATTTTTTACAGGAAATCAACATAACAACAAGGCTAAGCACAACTATCACATTTTTCATTTACCAAAAATTTTTAAAGTTCTTTTTTCTTTTTATTAATACATACCAAATGCAATTACTGTGGGATATATATCTTTATTCCGGGTTGGAAATTTGTATCATAAACCGCATGGAGCCGATACAATTTGTTGTCTTCAAATTCCCAAGAGCCTACAAAATTGAAGATAATTAGTTATATTTAAATATCAAGTTTAATACAAATGACAAGACAATTAATTATAGAACGAACTATTAAAGCTATTAATCAACTTCCTGCTGAGAAAGCAAAAGAAATTTCTGAATTTGCCGAGTTTATTATAAAGCGTTATGAAGAACACCTATTAACTGAGGGCATCCAGAAATTAACTTCTAATAGCGAAGTTTTTAATTTTTTAAAAAGTGAAGATGAACTTTATTCTATTGCAGACTTAAAAGAAGTGTACAATGATTAAGGGCGATATTGTATTAATCACATTCCCTTTTACAGATTTAAGTGGTAGCAAATTAAGACCTGCATTAGTTTTGGCTGAAACAAACTTTGATTT
>JAYVZR010000120.1:0-6219 GCA_043783135.1 Ferruginibacter sp.
TAACAGCGGTGTTTTTAACCAAAAAAGAGGCCTTTTTTGTCTTTTCTGCCAACAACTGAAGATCAGGTTTATTTAACTTGTAAATAATAGTATCAATTAATGTGGGGTTACCGGCTTCCATAATATATTTTACTGATACCCGCTGTTGTTTTTCCCATTTTAATTTTAGCCCATATCTTTTTAAAACAGTTTTGTTTACTGTATCAATTTTCACTGAATCCTTGGCCTGGTAATAACCCAGGTGTCCCATGGAGCCAATCATATTTCTGGCACTCCGATATGTATAGGCAGTGTCATAAACAGCGGGGCGCATAACAGAATGAAATACGAATAACAAATCTTTTACAATAACCTGTGCACTATCTTCCAGCTGGCCATATAAACGCTGCTTTACTATGTTTCTATCTTCATTATTAAAATGGCCCCCGTTAATATCAATGGTGTTATTATAAAGAAAGGGCTTATTTTTTTGATACTTTCGTGGTATTGTACAGGAGCAAAGAATTATGGATACGAAAAAAATATTTTTCAACCCGTTTAAAAATTTTGTTTTTTCAACCACACTAATTAATATATATAAATTTTAATAGAACTATGTTAAGCAAAACATATACCAAATATATCCAAAGTTTACACCATAAAAAATTTAGAGATACGGAAAATGTATTTATAGCCGAAGGTAGTAAAGTAGTAATGGAATTATTGAAATCAGGTACAATTTCATGCAAAATGATTGTAGGTTTAACAGAATGGATGCAACAAAATGAAGTGTTGATACGAAAATATTATACAGGCCCGTTGCAGGTTATTGAGCATTTTGAACTGGAGAAAATATCAGCACTAACCACCCCCAACCAGGTATTGGCCGTTTTTAAAAAATGTAAGAAAGCTACCAATGTAAAAGGTAAATTATGCATCATGTTAGATACCATACAAGATCCGGGAAACCTTGGAACAATTATCCGAATTGCTGATTGGTTTGGTATACAAACTATTCTTTGCTCAGAAGATTGTGCGGATATATATAATCCAAAAGTAGTACAGAGTACTATGGGCAGTTTGGGCAGGGTTGAAATAGTGTACACCAACCTTATTGAATGGATGCAAAAAAATAATGACATAAAAACCTATGCTGCCGCATTAAGTGGAAAAAAGGTCAGCGAGTTAAAGGGGTTAACAGAGGGTATCATTATTATTGGCAATGAGTCTAAGGGCATCAGTGACGAAATAATGCAATTGTGTACCCAAAAAATAACCATCCCAAAAACCGGACAGGCAGAATCATTAAATGCGGCTGTAGCTGCAGGAATTATTTTATCACATTTGTAAATGGTAAGCAAAAAAATTACCTGAACTGTATTGCTTTTACCGGTTTTATTTTTTTTACCAGCAGGGTAGGAATAATAAGCGTGGCAAAGCAAATGGCCAGTGTAACAATATCAACAAGCACAACCTGCCACCACACTACATCTGCATGTGCAGCGGCCATATAATAAGCTTCTTCATTTAATTTAATAAAATTTGTTTTTTGCTGCAAAAAGCAAATGCCCAGGCCTAAAGCTGTACCCAGCACAATGCCGGTAATGGCTATTAAAGAGGTATTGTATAAAAATATTTTTTGCACCATCCAGTCGCTGGCGCCAACAGCTTTTAATATGCCTGTCATTTTTGTTCTTTCCAAAACAATAATCAACAAACAGGTAATAAGGTTTACAATGGCTACAATCATCATAATGCCCATCAAAATAAATTTTATCCTGTTTTGCAGTTCAAGCCAGTCAAATATATTCGAATACATTTCTTTTATTGTCTTGCTGCTCCACCCCTGTGGCGTTAATTCTTTTATTAAGGTAGCAACGGTATCTGTTTGTGCATAATCGTATAAAAATACTTCGTACCCGCCTATCTGGCTGGGCTTCCAGTCGTTCATGCGCCTTATCAAGTTAATATCGCACAGACCGAATTGGTTATCATATTCTTCAATGGAAGTTTTAAAAATACCGGCTACTTTTAATTTTCTAGGGCGTTTGCTTCCATCCGGCTGTATAAAAAAAGAAAGCAGGCTATCGTTTACCTTTACGTTTAGCTGGTTAGCGATATTGGCAGAAATATTTATTTCGCTGCTGTAGCCGCTATCAGTAAACGATAACCATTTGCCTTGTTGTAAAAAGGGGTTTAGCCTGCTGTAATTAAATGACGAATCGATACCCTTTAATAAAATACTTTCAATATCAGAGCCATTGGTTAATATCACCGATTTGGTGGCATATCTTTCAATGGTTTTAACCTGTGGCAGATTTCGAACAATATTTTCTACTGTATCATTTTTTAAAATGGGGTATTGTTCTGCAATGCTTACCCTGTTTTCAATATCCTGCTGTACATGTATATGGCCCCAGAAACTAAAGATTTTATTGCTGATTACATTTTCAAAACCATTTACAAAACTCAATGCCACTATCATTACAGCAACACTGATAGTTGTGGCGCCAATAGCCAGGCGGATAATAAAACGTGAAAAAGTATTTTGCCGGTTAAAGGCAATTCGCTTTGCTATAAAGGCAGATATATTCAATCGGCATATTTTTGGTATCTTTCAAAAGTAAATATTTTAATAACTATATGCGTCATTTAAAATTTATTACTGCACCATTCTTTTTGTTATTGATTGTGCAGGCATTGTGTGCCCAGGTAAATCCGGATGTTATATACGATAATAATATACGTTCGGTACGCTTTCATTTGTATGGCGACCAGGAATCAATGGCCATTTATAAACTTAACAGCGGCGAAAGGGTAGAGCTGGATTTTGATGATATTGATACTAGGGTTAAAAGTTATTATTATACTTACCAGTTATGCGACTACAACTGGCAACCGGTTAATGTAAGTCCGTTCGACTTTATAAAAGGTTTTACCCAGCAACGCATTAGCAATTACCGTTTTTCATCTATTGCCAATACAAGGTATATACATTACCAGGCTGTATTGCCCGAAGCAAATTGTTTGCCTACCCGAAGTGGAAATTATTTAATAAAAGTTTTTTTGGATGGTGATACAGGCAGGACAGTTTTTACAAGAGCATTACTGGTACTTAATTCTATGGCCACAGTAACGGCAAAGGTTTTACAACCATTTAGTCCGGGTACTTATAATACGCATCAGCAAATACAGTTTACCGTAAATGTAAATGGTTTAAATGCTTCCAATGCCAGCCAGCAAATAAAAGTAATAGTACTGCAAAATAACCGTTGGGACAATGCGCAGGGAAATGTATTGCCAACCTTTATACGAAATAATTCACTGGAATACAGTAACCAAAATGCATTTGTATTTGCGGGAGATAAAGAATGGCGCTGGCTCGATTTGAGAAGTTTTCGTTTACTGAGCGACAGGATTGACAGTGCGAATATAAAACGGACCGACATTTATTTAAAACCGGATGTGGACAGAAGCAGCCAGCGATATACGTATTATGCTGATCTGGATGGCAAGTATGTAATTACAACCTACGAAAGTATAAACCCATTTTGGCAGGGCGATTATGCCAATGTACATTTTAAATTTGCACCACCTGAACAAAAGCCTTATGCCGGCAAAGACCTGTATTTAATTGGCCAGTTAACAGATTACGGGTTTAATGAAAAAACAAAAATGCAGTTCAATGCCAATAAAGGGTATTATGAATGCAGCCTGTTTTTAAAACAAGGGTATTACAGCTATGGATATACGCTGAAAGATAAAAATACCGGGGCAATCTCCGCAAGTCTCGATGGTAATTACTGGGAAACTGAAAACAGTTATACCATATTGGTGTATTATAAATCTTTCACCGACCAGGCCGATGAATTAATTGGCGTTTCAAAAATAAATACCCGTAACGACAGGCCTGGTTTTAGTTTTTAATAAGGCTTTTGTGCTGGTTATAAAAGCACTTACACCGTAAATTTATCATTAAAAAATTTGTCGATCATGACAAAACAAACAACTGCTGCCTTTACAGGCTATCAAAAATTTGCCATCTTTATACTCGCTATCACGCAGTTTACTGTTGTGCTCGATTTTATGGTGATGTCGCCATTAGGTGATATATTGATGAAAACGCTCGACATCAAACCATCCCAGTTTGGTTTAGCAGTTTCAGCCTATGCATTCAGCGCCGGTATTTCTGGATTGTTAACAGCAGGCTTTGCCGATAAATTTGACCGTAAAAAATTATTACTTTTCTTTTATATAGGTTTTATTGCCGGAACATTTTTATGTGGTTTTGCCAATTCGTACCCGCTGTTGGTGGGCGCCAGGATCGTTACCGGTCTATTTGGTGGTGTTATAGGTTCTATCTCTATGGCTATTATAGCCGACCTGTTCGATCTTCAGCACCGCGGCCGTGTAATGGGGTTTTTACAAATGGGTTTTGGTGCCAGCCAGGTGCTGGGTATACCAATAGGTTTGTACCTCGCCAATAGTTGGGGCTGGCATGCGCCATTTTTATGGATAGCCGCTATGGCTTTAATAGTAACGGTGTTAATTGCGGCTAAGTTACAACCCATAACCAAACATCTCGCCGTACAACAGGAAAGATCGGCCTTTGCACATTTATGGCATACCGTTGCCAAAAAAGATTACCGCATTGGTTTTACAGCAACCGCCTTACTCAGCATCGGAGGATTTATGATGATGCCTTTTGGAAGCGCCTTTGCCATTAATAATTTGCACATTACACAACACCAGTTGCCCATTATATTTATGGTATCCGGCATAAGCTCCCTAATAATAATGCCGCTGGTAGGTAAACTGGCTGACAAAATAGATAAGTTTAAAATATCTGCCATGGCCTCTGCGTGGATGATTGTGATGGTAATGGTGTATAGCAACCTTGGCCCAACTCCACTCGTTTTGGTGATTTTTTTAAATGTGCTTATGATGAGCGGCATTATGAGCAGGATGATCCCTTCCGGGGCACTGGTAACAGCTATACCTGTTATGCGGGACAGGGGAGCGTTTATGAGTATCAATTCTTCCCTGCAACAAATTGCAGGAGGTATTGCGGCAGCCGTTGCCGGTATGATTGTGGTGCAAAAAGATAAATTCAGCCCCTTGCAGCATTATAATACCTTAGGGTATATCATTGTAGGTATTACTTTTGTAAGCGTGTACATGATATATCGGGTAAGTAAAATGGTAAAGAGCAGGGCGGCCGCTGCATCAGTTCAAAAAGAAGAGCTAATAATTACCATTGCAGAAATTTGATCAAACTTTTACACCAGTCTCAATACTGGGTTTATTTATTAAAAATTCCCTGTTTTTAACGGGGAATTATTTTTGATGTTGGGCGCCGTTGTATACCAATATTTTATATTTCCCAATTGATTCTTTTTCTCTAAACATGATATGGCATTTACAATAAAGGAGAGCGGCAAACGTTTAATTATTACAGTAGATTTCAGTAAATCTGTACAACCTTACCTTACAACTAAAAAATAAACCTGTGAAAAACTATCTTACCAAATTAATCCTCGTACTCGTATTATTTATATTACTCTTATCAGCATGCAATCCTTCCCGTCAATCTATGCATAATCATGGCGTTAATAATAGTGGTTTCAAAGGATATTGATCGTCGTTACACTAACACTCATTACCTTATTCTTTTTTGCATAAGGCAGTGGATATTTTATGATGTCCTGATTTTTGCATTCTCCTGCAAGCCCAGTTCTTCAATGGCCATTTCACCCATTTCCACTTTTCGTATTTTGCCTGTAACAGTCATAGGGAAACCATCTGCAAATTTCCAATAGATAGTAATTTTATAATGTGCTATCTGCCCGCTGCAAAAATGAAAAGACCTTTTTCTGAAACAGTGCAATCATTTTTCCAGTTTTATCCATGCCAATATTTCTTCGCCATATTGTTGTTTATGTATTGTATTTATACAGAATGCCTGTATAATGAAACTGTAGTTTTTATAATAACATACTGGTGCATATTTGTGGGTTGGCTTTAATTGAAAATCTAATACTATTAAAATGACAATAGAAGATATAAGAAATATTTGTACTTCTTTGCCTTACGTAATTGAAGACATAAAATATGGAACTGACTTATGCTTTTCTATAGGGGGTAAAATTTTTTGTGGAACAAGAATAGAAGGGCCGTTTCGAACGTTCTTTACTGGTTTTGCGTAATCGGGCAGTTGTGATTTGCTTTCAACTTTAGTTC
>JAYVZR010000121.1:0-2252 GCA_043783135.1 Ferruginibacter sp.
GTTTAAGCCAACATTAAAACAAAATAAAAAAGCCATTATCCAAAAAAAATTAGGAGAGAAAGCGAAGACCATGATTTATGCAGATGTTGTCACAGGCTCTTCGATTATTAATACAGAAACAGCTAAAGAAAAAAGAGAACAGTTTGTTTTGAGTGAAGATGAAATTACAACGATTGCAAAGTGGGCATTGATTATTGAACAGCATTACAATAAACCGATGGATATTGAGTGGGCAAAAGATGGTATTACCAATGAGATATTTATTATCCAGGCAAGGCCGGAAACGGTGCATTCCCAAAAAAATCCATTGCAGATAATAGAATATAAATTATTAGAAAAAGCAGAAAGTGTAGCAAAAGGTGAAGCTGTTGGAAGTAAAATAGCAACCGGCATTGCAAGAATACTTCAATCGCCCAAAGATGGCGATAAATTAAAAGAAGGAGAAATTGTAATAACAGATATGACTTCGCCTGACTGGGACCCTGTGCTTAAAAAATCAGCAGCCATAGTTACCAATAAAGGTGGAAGAACAAGCCATGCTTCCATTGTGGCACGAGAGCTGGGAGTGCCTGCCATTGTTGGTTGTGGCGATGCGACAGAGAAAATAAGCGATGGTGATTTGATTACTGTTTCCTGTTGCGAAGGTAAAACAGGTTTTATCTACAAAGGAAAATTAAAATATAAGGAAACTAAATTGGATTTTACAAATACAAAAAAACCTGAAGAAACAGAAGTTATGATGATAGTAGGCGACCCCGATAAAGCATTCAAACTTTCTTTTTATCCAAACGATGGTGTTGGACTGATGCGGATTGAATTCATCATCAACCATGCTGTACAAATTCATCCAATGGCATTGGTAAAATTTAATGAGTTAAAAGATGAGGGAGTAAAACAAAAGATAGAAGAATTGACTCATCATTATCCCGATAAAGAAAAATATTTTGTTGATAAACTGGCAGAGGGCGTGGCAACAATCGCTGCTGCTTTTTATCCTAAAGATGTAATTGTGCGGATGAGTGATTTTAAAACCAATGAATATGCCAACCTAATTGGAGGAAAAGATTTTGAGCCACATGAAGAAAACCCCATGTTGGGTTTTAGAGGTGCATCAAGATACTATAACGATTTATACAAAGAAGGGTTTCGGTTAGAATGTGAAGCGATGAAACAGGTGCGAAATGAAATGGGATTAACCAATGTAAAATTGATGATACCATTTTGCCGCACTTTAGAAGAAGGAAGAAAAGTAATTGAAGTAATGAAACAAAATGGCCTGGACAGAAACACAGATGCTTCACTGGAAATTTATGTAATGGCCGAAATACCCAGTAATGTTTTACTGGCAGAAAAATTTGCGAAAATCTTTGATGGCTTCTCTATCGGCTCTAACGATTTAACACAACTTACCCTTGGTATTGACAGGGACTCATCCATTGTTGCCGATTTATTCAGCGAACAAAATGAAGCGGCAATGGAAATGATAAGGATGGTAATTCATAAAGCAAAAGAAGCCGGTGTAAAAATTGGTTTGTGTGGCCAGGCACCAAGTGACTTTCCGGAGTTTGCTCAATTTTTAGTGGAGCAGGGTATAAATAGTATCGCTTTTAATCCCGATGCATTATTAAAAGGTATTGAAAACATTAAGCAGGCAGAAGCAAAATGTATGGTACAGGCTAAATAACAACCCGGTAGTTAAAAGTTACGAATCTTTTTTATTGATAAAAAGAAGTGAATACCATGATAGGTAAATTGAACAAAGAAGATATAGAGGAGTTTTTGAAAGAAAACGTGTTGGGAAGAATAGGCTGTCATGATAAAGGGAAAACCTATGTGGTTCCAGTAAGTTATGTGTACGATGGTAAATATATTATTGTCCATTCGGTGGAAGGCACAAAAATCCGGATGATGCGTAAAAACCCAAATATTTGTTTTGAAGTGGATGAGATGAAAAGTAATACAAACTGGAAAAGCGTTATTGTATGGGGTATTTACCAGGAACTGACAGATGAAAGAGACCGATACTATGCCATGAAGATTTTTGTTGACCGTATGATGAAATTAAAAGTCAGCAGTACAGCCACTCCGCCGGAGATATCGGAACAAAGGGTACATCCGCCCAAACCGGGAAGTATGAGGCCTGTTATTTACCGGATTTTACTTGAAGAAAAAACAGGGCGGTATGAAAAAGATTAAGTTGTACTTTTAATGTGCCTGCAGCCTGAAAAAAAGCAGCAACATTAAATTACAAA
>JAYVZR010000122.1:0-6207 GCA_043783135.1 Ferruginibacter sp.
ATATCCATCCATACCAAGAAAGAGATCGGGTTGGTGTTTTTTTAAAAAATAACCCAAAACAATTTCCATATAAAATACATAAAGTACCGGGTGCCTTAACGCAGGAAATATGCGGTGTTTTGTAACATTTGAAAAATCAAAGTAATGTTCTGTAAAATTTTTATCGCAAAGTATTTGAAATTCAATTTCAGGATGCGATGCAATTAAAGGCCTCAATGTTTCAATGGTAAAATTGCCGATTCCATCTGTCTGTTTATTACGCAAAATCCAGCAATTCACTGCTATTTTCATTATGATAAATATTTAATACCGTTTATGTTCCAAACATATCCAGGAAAGTTCCCTTTTTTCTGATTGAAACAGCTACAGTGCTTCCATCTTCCATTTCCATATAACTGTTTTTACCCCGGTAATATTTCTTAATGTATTTTAAATTTATTATCCACGAGTGGTGCACCCGCAGGAAAGAGGAATCGGGCAGCATAGCTTCAATATCTTTTAAGTTTTTAGTTGCTGTTATCTTTTGTCCATTAGCCAGGGTAATTATACTGTAGCTTCCTTTTGCCTCACCATGAATAATGTCATCGGTATTAATAAATATTATTCCATCTGCTACCGGCAATCCGATTTTCTTTGTTCCTAAGTTTGCTTTCAAGTATTTAATTGTTTCAGATTCTTTATTTACATAGCTTGAATTATTTATTTTATTTACTGCTTTTAGTGTTGCAGTTCTCAGTTCACTTATGTCAATAGGTTTGAGAATATAATCTGCCGCATTATGCCTGAATGCTTTTACGGCAAAATCATTAAAGGCAGTAATAAAAATTATTTCAAATTTAAATTCTTTCAGGCTATCCAGTAATTGAAAAGCATTTCCGTTCTTCAGTTCTATATCAAGGTAAACCAGTTGGGGGTTTATTTTTGAAATCAGTTCAACTGCTTCTATCGGGGACGAAGCGTTGCCATACAGCTTTACCAGATCAGCACAATGCCGGGTAACCAGGTCATTCAAAAGTTCTACTATGTGCGGCTCATCTTCAATATGAATTGCTCTGATCATATTCCGTGATTATCTGTTTTAATTTTAAATGGCATTTTGATGGTTACTTCAGTTCCTGAATATTTACCTTCAGCATTTACGACATTTGCTATTTCAAAAAAAGTTTCTTCTTTTTTACTGTTGTGATAAATGGCAAGCCGTTCAACAATACTTTTTAATGCATAGCTTTTATGGGTTTGCAATTGCGCCGGATCATCATATCCTGTTCCATTATCAGTAATCTTACATAAAAAGTAATCTTCTTTTAAAGTAAAAGAAATAGTAACGCCACCTTTTGTATCTGTATTCTTTAACCCATGCCTTATACTGTTTTCAATAATTGGCTGTAATACCATGCCTGGAATTTCATACCGGGTAACGTCAATATCATCATTTATAATAAAACGATATTCAAAGCTGCCGGCCAGGCGAAGTTGCTCCAATAAAATATAATCGCCCAAATATTTTTTTTCATCCTCAATGGTAACGAAAGGGTATAATGAAATTTCCAACGTTGCCCTTATTAACCTGGAAAACTTTACCAGGTATAAATTAGCTTCATTATTTTTTCCGGAAATAATTAATTGCTGAATTGAAGTAAGGCAATTAAAAATGAAATGTGGATTCATCTGCGAGCGTAAGGCCTTTTGCTCCAGTTCTGCAATTTTATATTTTATATCAGTTCTGCCTTTATCTTCAGCACGTATTTTAGTAATTCTGAATTTATATAAAAAAAAGAATAATGCTGCTATTACCATCAGTGCTGCAATTCTTACCAGGTTATATTGCTCCCATGGTTTATCTACAGTAATGTTTAATGTCCTGATTTCTGAAAAGCGCTGCTCTTTTTCAATAGACGCTTTAATTTCAATTTTATAACTGCCTGGCGATAAATTTTCTAACAGCAATTCATTGCTGCCAATCTTTTTCCACTTATTGTCCAACCCTGAAATTCTGTAATAATATTCTATTGCTTCAGGCAAATTAAAACAAATGCTATTATATTTAATTAAGATGCGGCTTTTATTATAGGGCACAGTAAGCGACTCAACTTCTGCTGTATCTCCTTTATAATAATTAATATTAGAAATATAAAAAGGGATGATTGAGTTTTGCCCGCCGGCAAAAACTAAAGATTTATCAATTTCATAAATTCCACCACTGGTAGCAGCAAAAATATTTTTATCAAATGCTGCCAATTGATAAATAACAAGATTATATATTCCTTTGCCCTTGCCAATATTTGTAATGCTGTATTTTAATGGCCTGTACGACTGAAAACTTATTACCGAAATTCCATTAGCTGTTGCCACCCATACTTTATCATCATCAAGTAAAATAGCCTTAACTGAATTATTTATCAGCCCTTCCTTTTCGGTGATGTTCAATAAAACAGAAGTCTCTTTCATAATTACAATTCCGCCAAACCGTAACCCAATTATAAATAATCCGTTTGCCACCTGTTTCATTGTGGTAACCCCTTTTAAAAATAATCCGTTCCTGGGCTGAAATAAAACAGGAACAGTATCTAACGCTTTTAATTGATATAATCCGCGGCGTGAAGTAATCCATATCTTTTTATTATTATCAATGAATACATTTTCAATATTAGGTACATTCAGAAGCCCCTGTGAAGTTAACGCAGCATCTACATTTTGCTTTTGAAGAAAAGTGTTATAGTCAAATATCCTTAACTGTGTATGACTATTGATAAGGTATTTTGATTCTGTATATTTTACGATTTTATGGGAAGAAGAAAAGCTGAAGATATTTTTAATTTCCTTTGTAGGTTTATAATTTTCTTTTTTTCCGGCACTAAATGAAGGGCCGATCCCTGTAAAAAATAAATTATTTTTATCAATGAATAATTCATTGGCCGTAATCATTTTTGCATTAAGGATAGTGGTTACTTCATTTTTATGTTTCCGGTAAATCCCTTCTGCATTAGCGAAAAATAATGCAGAATCCTTGAAATTAAAAAGCCTGAATACTGGTTGATCCAAAGCCCTATTGCCAGTAAGCGCTTTTGCATAAATATATTTTAAATAGATAACACCGCTTTCCAGGGTAGAAAACCAGGCACCTTTCTCATAATCAAAAGTAATTGAGGTAATACTTTTATCAGCAAAAAAGGGTTCGGTATTATCCTCAAGCTCATTGTTAAGCAAATGAGCACCTCCTTTAATTAAACCCACCCAAACAATTCCTTTACCATCAGAATTTACAGATAAAATATCTGCATTAAATTTTTTAACTGTACATCTGCCGGTACTGTCTATTTTAATAAGATACCTGCTGTTAAAGAAAAAAAGATCTGATTTTTTTTTTATTAACCCATATTGGTAAAAAGAATTTTCCTTAAATAAAAATTTGTAAACACTGTCGTGTAAGGCACCCTTAAAGTAAATAAACATTGAATCTCTATAGGTCCCGTCATAGCTCACCCTCTTTGCATAATAACTGTTACCAGTGTTAGTGATCTGAAATTTTATTGGTTCGTTTTTATATATAGGCTGATAAGATTGTGAAAAGATTTTGCCTTTGCTGTTAATAATATAATTATATCCTCCTTCAGAATTAATTTGTATTTCATTATTTTCTACAAAAGCATCTATGATCAATATATTTTTAATATACTTTGCAATACTGTCATTATATTTATAATCATATATTTTTTCCTTAAAGAAATAAGATAACCTTCCAGATTGGGTAAAAAACCAAATTCTTCCGTTAGAATCTTCTTTTATTTTAAAAACTATATTATCTGCAAGCGAATACTGGTTTATAGATGTTCCTGAATAACGGATAACACCCTGATCAGTGGCAACCCATAAGTAATTTTTACTATCCCTGAAAATATAATAGGTTTCATTACTTGGTAAACCATCTGCCTGGGTAATATTCACATATTCTCTGTTGATGAACTGGGCAGGACAAGAGCAGAAACCAAAGAAGAGTAAAATGAAAAATGAAAAAATAATCTTCACAGAAACAAATATAATTCACCTGTATTAATTCTGATCACAAAAATCCGGATGATTTTATAGGAATAGTGTACAGTTATGCGAATTTCGTTGCACTTATAAAGTGCTTTAAAAAGTGGAAAGAAACATAATATATCTTGTACAGGATAAAAAAACATATGCTTATGAGTTACAAAATCAATACTGAAAAGAAAAAAAAATACGGATTTAAAAATTTAGCGTTGGCTTCTCTGTGTCTTATTATTTTTCAACAAAATACTTTTTCTCAAGGATGGATTGGCAATGTAAATAATATTTATCCCGTTAATTCCAGCCTGCAGCTAACGCCTTTAAATGTGGGGATTGGTACTAATCTGGCAACCGCACAATTACACACTACAGGTTCAGTCAGGTTTGCCGGCATAACAGCTAACAATACTTATAATAATATTCTGGTACAGGACGCAAATGGAAATTTGTTCTATCGGGATGCTTCTACAATTACTTCAGCTGCATCAAACGAGTGGCACTTAACAGGCAATACAGGAACAAATCCTGCAATTAATTTTTTAGGCACTACGGATAACCAAAGATTGGTTTTTCGGGCTTCTAATCTTGAAGCTGCAACCATTTTAGCTAATGGTAATTTTGGAATTGGCATAATAAACCCTCAGGCAAAACTTGAGGTTAATAACCTAACGCCGGATAATCATTTAAAAATTACGGGAACTGCACCAAGCATTCAATTTACTCAAGGCACTGGAGATGTAACTCAGGTGGGACGTATAGGATTTGCAACTGTGGTAAACAATTTTACACAGGGCTCTAAGCCGGGTGACTTTATTCTCCAAAGCTTAGGTGCAGGAAGCAGCTTTATTTTTGGTACCGGTGGAGGTGGCACGGCTAATGGTATTGAACGGGTACGGATAAATCAAACTGGCTATTTGGGAATTGCTACTAATGCTCCAACTGCTGCTTTACATGTCAATTGTACAGGAGCTGTTTTAACCGGCGCATCCAATATTCGATTTGAAAATTTACAACAGGGTGGTGGTAATTATTTGGTAATTGATGCTTTGGGGTATGTTAGAAGAAGTTCTGCATCTGTCGCAGGTAAAATGGTTGCTACTACTGATAATTTTGAGGAAATTAATCAACTGAAAATTGAAATTAATTCTTTGAAAGAGCAATTGTCGTTGATTCAGAAAATGCTTAATTCTCAAAAAGCATTACCAGACAATATAAAAATCAATGAACAAAAAATGTTTACTGTTTATCCAAATCCTACCGATAATTTAATTAAAATTGAAAGTATAAACCCTAACATCAAAGCTGCTGTAAAAAAGGTTATTCTCAGCGATATTAATGGTAAAGCAATTAGTAGTTCATTATTACAAAATTCATTAACCATCCCTTTGAGAAATTTAAAGTCCGGTACATATTTAATAAATATTTACGATAATAATAATCTCATTCAAACTGAAAGAATAATTTTAATAAATAAATAATTTTATCAACTTTATATCCCCTCATGCTAACTATGGCTGTCCGAAAGGCGGCTTTTTTTATTATGTACACCTATTTGTTTCAAATAAGTTTTCAATTTATTTTATGCTACTTTTACTCTCCTTAAAATAAAAAAATGAAAACAGCTTTAATAACAGGTATTACCGGGCAGGATGGCGCTTACCTTGCAGAATTATTATTAAAAAAAGGATATAATGTACATGGTATAAAAAGGCGTAGTTCTTTAATGAATACAGACAGGATAGATCATTTGATTTTTGATAAATCATTGGAAGAAAAATTTCATCTTCATTATGGCGATCTTACTGACAGCAGTAATATTATAAGAATTATACAGCAAACCCAACCTGATGAAATATACAACCTTGCCGCACAAAGCCATGTGCAGGTTAGTTTTGAAACACCGGAATATACTGCCAATTCCGATGCCATGGGTGTGCTTCGAATTTTAGAAGCCATCCGAATTTTAGGACTTGAAAAAAAGACCCGCTTTTACCAGGCTTCTACCTCAGAATTGTATGGCAAAGTGCAGGAAATTCCACAGAAAGAAACCACTCCTTTCTATCCCCGGTCACCTTATGGCGTAGCAAAATTATATGGTTACTGGATAACCGTAAATTACCGGGAAGCCTATAATATTTATGCCGTAAACGGAATTTTATTTAATCATGAAAGCCC
>JAYVZR010000123.1:0-6204 GCA_043783135.1 Ferruginibacter sp.
CCTGGGATAAAAAACAAACCATACAAACACTTCGGCAGCTAACCATTGAAGAAACCTATGAGCTTACAGATGCTATTACCGACGAAAACTGGAAAGGCATTAAAGAAGAACTAGGGGATATTTTACTGCATATTGTTTTTTATGCAAAAATTGGCACTGAACAAAACCAGTTTACACTGGATGAAGTAATTAACGGTGTTTGCGAAAAACTTATTTTCAGGCATCCGCATATTTATGGCGACGTTATTGTTAAAGATGAAGCAGAGGTGAAAAGTAATTGGGAAAAATTAAAATTAAAAGAAGGCAAAAAATCTGTATTAGGTGGCGTGCCTCCAGGCTTGCCGGCAACCATAAAAGCAATGCGTTTGCAGGAAAAAGCCAAACAGGTGGGCTTTGAATGGGAAAATAAGGAACAGGTATGGGAAAAGGTTGAAGAAGAAAAGACAGAATTATTTGAAGCCATTGCTTCGGGTAACAGGCAACATATGGAAGATGAGCTGGGCGATGTTTTTTTTTCTTTAATAAACTTTGCAAGGTTTTTGCAGATAGATGCCGAGAACGCCCTGGAACGGACCAATAAAAAATTTATAAACAGGTTTACCAAAATGGAAGAACAGGCTTTTAAAACGGGCACGCCGCTACAGGATATGAGTCTGGAAGAGATGGATGCCATTTGGAATGAGATAAAAAAACAATCATCTTAATTAGTTTACAAACTGCAATTGCAGTAAATTGAAATTACTTGCTAAACGAAAACTCTTTTAAACAACGGTTACTAAGAAATGGTTATCTATTGATAACTGCTGCATGGCTTATTACCATATCTTTTATTATTGACAACTATTGGTCGGGCAGCTCTTCACCCGAAACGTTTCAAAAAAAAATAAGCAGTTATATAGCCAGCCAGGAAAATGATTTTGATTTAATTGCCAGGGACACTTCTTTAATTACTAAAATTGCCGCCAAAAACTACAATGAAGTTTTATTGCAGCAATTATCCGAAAAAAAATATTTCCTTTTTATTTTTTCAGAAAACAAAAAAGGTTTTTATGATCTTCTATTTTGGAATACACAGGTAATAGACCCAACGGTACACATATTTAACATGGTGGGTAAGTCGGGCTTTATTCAATTGGCAAATGGTTATTATGTTTGGCGCAAAAATGAAATAAATGGGTTAATGGCCCTAGCTTTAATACCTGTAAAATGGGAGTATCCCATTACCAATGAATACTTAAAAAACTCTTTTGCTATTGGTAACGGGCTTGAAAATAATTATGCTATTTCCAATAAGCCTATTCAAAATTCTATCCGGTCAAAAGAAGGCATATTTCTTTTTTCATTAGAGCAAAATGCCGTTATTACTATTCCTCAAAATACTGTATTGGCATCTGTATTAAGGATATTGGCAGTAATGGTAATATTTCTGCTGGTACATATAATTGCTACCTATGTTGTACATAAAAACTTTTATGGCGGCGTGTTATTTTTAATAGTTTTTATATTGTTGCTAAGGGTAGCCAGTTACTATTTACCTATACCATTAAATTTAAGGCAATTTGAGTTGTTTAATCCTAATATATATGGCAGTAATGCTGTATTACGTTCGTTGGGAGACCTCCTGATAAATGCGGTATTGTTTTTATGGGTAATTCTTTTTGTGCGGCATTATATCCAGGAAAAAAATGTTAAAGTACCTGTTCAAAGCTTTTTTTTTAAACTGGCAGCTATTATAGCAGGTATAATTACTCTTTTGGTATGCACACTGGTAGGCGGGCATATTATTTTAAGCATGGTATCAGATTCAAAAATTTCTTTTGATGTTATTAATTTTTTTACACTGGATATTTACACTGTTGTTGGCTTTGTTGTATTGGGTTGTGTGGCAATCGGGTACTTTTTTTTGACCCAGGTAATAATTTATATACTGCAACCATTTTTGCCAAAAAATATCCTGGTAATGTTATTATATATAACCATGATAGGCCTGGCAGGGTTAACTTTTCGCATTAACCAACCTGATATTTTCTTTGAACTTTGTCTTTTAATCTGGTTATTGATTTACCTGTTACTGCTGAATAACAAAGAACTTTTTTTGCTGGCTTCGCAGATTATTTCATCAAGGTTAATTTTTTGGCTTTTCTTTTTTTCAGTATCTACTACCTTAATTATCATTTTAGAAAATGACCGGAAAGAAGTTGAAAACAGGAAATATTATGTAAAAACGCTTTCTATAAAAGTAGACCCTGCAAGCGAGCGTTTAATGAATACTGTTTTAACAGACTTTAGGAGTGAGGCGCTGGCACCGCTTTTTAACAGATTTAAATCTGAAACAACAAACAGACAGCTGAAAGATAGTTTGCTAAATGCAAATTTCAGCGGCTATTTAAATAAATTTGATACCCGTATTTTTACTTTCGATGACGGAGAGAAACCTCTCTACAACCAGGATTCAGCCAATTATAACACCCTGAATACTATTTTAAAAATTCAGGGCCGGCCAACATCCTTCCCTGAATTATTTTACTACGATGAAGCTTATGACCGCTTTACATACATCTGTAAAAAAGATATTAAAGATTCTGCTGAAAAGCTTTTGGGGTATGTTTTTATTTTAGCTACCCCAAAAAAATATAAAACAGATGCCCTTTACCCGGAATTATTTTTAAGAGGCTATGATAATTCAATCGAAAATTCACCTGTATATTCCTATGCCATCTATAGTAAATTGAAACTGATATACAACCATAATGATTATGCTTTTCCATCGCAATTAACACTTGAACAGGTACCTAAAACCGATTTTGAAACATTCAGAAAAAATGGCTATTTCGAACTTTGGTACAGGGCGGGAGCCGATAAAGTAGTTATAATGGCTAAAGAAGATAATTTCTTTATTGAATCCATTACTTTGTTTTCTTACCTTTTTTGCGCCTTCTTATTTGTTACAGGTATTTTTTGGTTTTTTAATGCCCTTGTAAGGTCACGTTTGCGTTGGAGTAAAATGCGGACACACTGGCAAATGAGTATACGCAACCAGGTACATTCTACTATTCTTTTTATAAGCCTTTTATCTTTTTTTGTAGTAGGCATAGCAACTATTTTATTTTTTATTAACCGGTATAATAATAATAACCGGGAAAAATTGAGCCGCACCATCCGTGTAATGCAAAATGAAATCAGTAACTCGTTAAGCGACCTTATTGTGTATGAAAACGAGTTAAAAATGTATGATGATTTTTATCGTGCCGGTCTTGAACAAATTATTACCAGAATTTCGGAAGTATATGCCGTAGATGTAAATGTGTACGATTTGGAAGGCAACCTTAAAATTTCCTCCCTCCCCTTGCCTTACAATAAGGGTATCGTAAGTAATAAGATGAACCCAATTGCGTACTATCATCTTAAGCAGTTAAAAGAGATACAGTTTTTTAAGGAAGAGGCTATTGGCAGTTTAAATTACCTTAGTAATTATGTACCTGTATTTAATAAGGATAGAAAGGAGTACGTGTATCTTAATATTCCTTATTTTACTTCACAATCAAAATTGCGCCAGGAAATATCCAATTTTTTGGTTGCCATCATTAACCTTAATGCGTTCATTTTTTTAATTGCAGGCGTAGTAGCTTTTTTTATTACAAACCGTATTACCCGTTCGTTTTCTTTTATAAGTAATAAAATGAAGGAGGTAAATCTTGGTAAAGAAAATGAAGCTATCAAATGGAAAAGAAATGATGAAATCGGTGATTTGGTAAAAGAATACAATAAAATGGTAGCCAAGCTGGATGGCAGTGCTGCTGCATTGGCCAAAAGCGAAAGAGAAGGCGCATGGAGGGAGATGGCAAGGCAGGTGGCCCATGAAATTAAAAACCCGCTTACTCCTATGAAGCTAAGTTTGCAATACCTGCAAAAAGCAATTAATAATAATACAGGCAATTTAAATGAACTTACGAAAAGTGTAGCAGCCACACTCGTAGAACAAATTGACCACCTAAGCCAGATAGCAGGGCAGTTTTCGCAATTTGCCAACATTGGTAACCCCCGAAATGAAGTTTTTGATTTGAATGAAACATTAAAAATGACGATTCAGTTACACTCATTGGAAGAAGATGTGGTAATGGATTTTACTCCCGTTAATGAAGCTGTTTTAATAAATGCAGATAAAACGCATATCAATCGTTTATTTACAAACCTTATTCAAAATGCCACGCAAGCTGTGCCTGATACAAAAAAAGTGCATATAATAATAAATGAAGTAATGCAGAATGGGGCTGTATTGGTAACCATTAAAGACAATGGTAATGGTATACCAGAAAATATGCAGTCAAAAATATTTACGCCAAATTTTACTACAAAAACTTCGGGCACAGGTTTGGGCCTTGCAATGTGTAAAGGAATAATAGAACAAAGCAAAGGCGATATATGGTTTGAAACTACAGAAGGCGAAGGGTCTACTTTTTATGTAAAATTGCCAGTTGTAAATAAAAATTAATTATCCATTACTGAGGACTCTCTTCTTTAATAAAAATGCTTCCAGCTCCTTTAATCCAAAACTGCTTAAATTGTTTGCTTTGGTAACCATTGCTTTTTGAGCCACCAATACACCGTATAGTATATCATCAAAGCCATCAAGAGAGTGAGCATCAGGATCAATTGAAATCAATACATTTTTTTCAAGTGCATAATCAATATGCCGCCAGTCTATATCAAGGCGGCTCGGGTGTGCATTAAGCTCTATTACTACGTTATTAGCCGCACAGGCATCAATAATTTTTTTATGATCAACTGGGTAGCCCTTTCGGCTTAAGAGTAAACGGCCTGTCATGTGGCCCAAAATAGTGGTATATGGGTTTTCAATAGCATTTATCAGGCGCATCATCGCTTTTTCTTCAGTCATTTTCAAGTTGGAGTGTACAGAAGCTATTACAAGGTCGAAAGTTGATAAAATTGCGTTACTGTAATCAAGATTACCATCATTTAAAATATCACTTTCAATACTTTTAAATATCCTGAAAGGCGCTAATTGCTTATTTAGTTCATCAATATAGATATGTTGTTCTTTAACGCGGTTTTCATCCAGCCCGTTTGCATAAAAAGCGCTTTTACTATGATCGCTTATAACAAGGTATTCTAAACCTTTGCTTATTGCCGCTTTCGCCATTTCTTCAATAGTATAACTGCCATCACTCCAGTTACTATGGCTATGGATAATTCCTTTTATATCCGAAACTTCTATTAATTCAGGTAACGGGCCTTTTTTTGCTACTTCAATAATTGAAACTGATTCACGCTGGCAGGCAGGTATGTAGTTTAATTTTGCTGTGGTAAAAATCGATTCTTCATTTTCGCAATTTGTGTAGTTAATCGAAGGGTATTGTTGTGCAAATGTCTCTCCAAATTCACCACTGCAGTTTTTAAAAAATACTTCCTTTATAAATGGTGTATTATCACAACCATACAAACGTATTTTTAAACCAACTGAAGCCCTGTATAAAAGATCGTGTTGGTTCTTTTCTATCAGTTCAAAATCCGGTACACTTAATAATTTGTTTTCAATATTTTCTGTAGTGTCATCAATGACCAATTGCAGTTCATTAATAATTTCTAACTGCCTTTTATAGGCACCGGAAAATGCAATTTTTTTTGTTAAAAATATTTTTTCAAGGAAATTTTTTGTGGCTTCTGCCATCATATTTATCTGCGAAAACAGGAAACTGCCTTTCGATTTTAAATAAAATTCAATTGTTTCAATAACATTTTGTTGTGTCTTTTCGCCAAAGCCTTTGTATAATTTTAAGCGGTTTTCTTTACAGGCATACAATAGCTCGCCAACACTTTCTATCTCCATTTCCTTCCAGATAGTAGCAATTTTTTTAGGGCCGATACCTTTTATGTTCAATAATTCCATTACACCTGGCGGCGTTTTTTCAATTATTTCTTCCAGCGCTTTTAAGGTGCCGGTTTGCAATAATTCAATAATTTTTTTTCCGGCAGATTCCCCGATGCCTTTGATGGAAAATATTTTTTCATGTGGTGTTTCGCTTAATTGCTCAGTTAATTTTTCAATGGTAAAAGCTGCGATTGAATATGATTTTGCTTTGAAGCTATTTTCGCCATGAACATCTGTCAATTTGGCTAAGAGTGAGAAGGAGTCTGCTATCTGGTAATTATCCATACCCAAATGTAAAACGATTTTTTATAATT
>JAYVZR010000124.1:0-2248 GCA_043783135.1 Ferruginibacter sp.
TGAAAAAAATTTTTGGCCTATCAGTATTAATAAGTATAGTTGTTAGTACTGCAATAGCACAGGTTACAACACCGGCCCAGCAATTAATAATGACCAATGAAGATTCCTTAAATGCAGGTGTCAGCAGTTCTAAAACAGTTTTGTCTGGTTATGGAAGTGCCTTTTATCAACGCAATACCAATCAGCAAACTGCTAATATCACTTTAGAAAGAATAGTATTATTTGTTGGTCACCAGTTTAATTCAAAAATTTCAGTTTTTACTGAGCTTGAAGTGGAAAATGCAAAAGTTGAAGGTGGGAAAAGTGGCGGAGAAGTTTCAATAGAGCAGGCTTTTTTAAAATTTAACCTTAATTCAACACAATACATTGCAGCCGGATTATTGCTTCCACGTATTGGTTTACTCAATGAAAACCATTTGCCTATAAACTTTTTTGGTGTAGAAAGGCCGCTGGTAGAACAACTGGTAATTCCCTGTACCTGGAGGGAACTGGGCGTTGGATTCTACGGACGCTCAAAAAAAATACCGCTTAATTATTCTGTTGCTATTTTAAACGGGCTTAATGCTTCGGGGTTTGAACATGGCAGTGGTATCAGGGAGGGCCGATATGAAGGCCAGAATGCAACTGCTAACAACCTGGCTTTAACAGGTGCAGTACAATATTTTTATAAAGACTTTATTTTTCAATTATCAGGTTATGCAGGTGGCTCCAATGGTTTAAACAAACGCAGCAGCGATAGCCTTCAACTGAGTTCGGGCATGTTTGGGCTGCCTGTTTATTTAGCAGAAGCCGATATGCGCTGGTCGAAAAGTGGCTGGAACGCAAAGGTTCTTGGGGCATTTATTTCTATACCCGATGCCTACTCCATCAATAAAGCTTACGCCAACAATACCAGTAATACCAGTTATGGAGCGTATGCAGAAATAGCCTACAATCTTTTTGAAAATAAACCAAAGCTGCTTAAGCAACAGCTAAATGTTTTTACCAGGTATGAAACAATGAACCTGAATAACACGATACCATCAAATGGTATTTATGATGGTACACTTGATCAGCAAAATTTGATAATTGGTTTTGCCTATTTACCCATACCAAATGTTGTTATTAAAACAGATGTTCGTTTATTACATACAAGCCCGGTAGCCCTTCCATATCAGCAAAATAACAGTTTAATTAATATAGGAATTGGTTATTCATTTTAAAAATATTGTATGGAAAGAAGGGATTTTTTAAAAGGGGCCTGCCGCATTTGTCTGCTGGGTGCTGCAGGTGCAGCAATTGCAGATATAACAGGCTGCAGCCCTGCTGTTGGCAATAGTATTTTTAAACCAGAAGTAGTGGATAATATGGTTACAGTACCCATTGCTTTATTTGATCAAAAAACATTTGGGGTTATTAGCCCAAACAAGTATCCTTATGAAGTAGCCATTGAAAAAAAAGAAGATGGAAATTATATAGCATTGCTGTTGCAATGCACCCATTACGAAAACCAGTTAACACCTACCGGAAATGGTTTTACCTGTTCCTTACATGGCAGCAAGTTTAGCCTGGATGGAAATGTATTGAAAGGCCCCGCCGAAGCTCCGCTAAAACAATTAAAAATTACTAAAACAAATACTGATCTTATCATTAATCTTTTACGGGTAAAAAAATAAAAATGAAAAAAAATCATATCTGTTTTAATGGTAACCCTTCTTTTTGCAGGTTGCGCCAAAGAAGGCAGCAGCGGAAATTCCACTGAAGATTTTAATACACTTAAAACAACAGCGATAAATGATTTTGTAAATAAAGTTGCTATGCCGGATTACCTTCAGTTAAAAACAAAAGCAACTACTTTAAATACCGGAGTAACTAACCTTAATACCAGTACAACAGAAGAAAATTTTACACTGTTTTTTATATAAAAATATTAAGTGTACCCACCGTAGAAATGTAACAGATGCTGTTAACCTGCGTAGCAAAGAAATTTTCAAACAGATCAATTGCAGTGGATGCCATTTACCTACAGTAGTAACAGGTGTTGCCACCAGTAATCAAAGCATACTTCCTATACCGGTTTATTGTTACATGGTATGTGGCCAGGCTTAGCCGATAACCGCCCCGATTTTACAACATCAGGCAGTGAGTGGAAAATTTTAGCCTTATGGGGTATTGGCCAGGGCAAACGCATTAAAACTTAGTGAGCATTAGTTAGGATAGCGGTTAGGTATTCATTGTTCCAGCCAGCTTTCTTTCTTTTTGATTTGAC
>JAYVZR010000125.1:0-6198 GCA_043783135.1 Ferruginibacter sp.
AAATCTAAGGGTACTATCAATGAATAAACAATGGGACAAAGTGGTGGCGTTGATTAAAAAAGCAGCGTAGCTGCCATACGACAATTTTAAATGCACCCCATCTAAAATGCAATTGAATAAATATGTATTTTTGAACAATGAAGACTAATCTATCAAATTTTTACAGATTGCCTGTCTGTTATTGCTTCATACTTACAATATTTTGCCTCATATTCTTTTCGTGCCAAAAAGATTCATTTATCACAAGCAGCAATGCAAAAATTTCCACCAGTGTAGATAGCATAAAATATGATACGGTTTTTACCAGTATAGGTTCTATCACTCAGTCTTTTAAAATTAACAACCTAAATAATCAGAAACTTCTTTTAAGTACTGTTAAACTTGTAAACGGACCAACTTCTGCTTTTAAAATAAATATTAATGGCATTGCCAGCGAAGCAACTAATATAGAAGTAGCAGCCAATGACAGCATTTATATTTTTGTTTCTGTACATATTAATCCCAGTACAGCAAACCTGCCCTTTATTATTACGGACAGTGTTATGATAGAATACAATGGTAATATACAATTTGTGAAATTGGAAGCTTATGGACAAAATGCCAATTTCCTTCGTAACAGGGTAATTACCGGCAATATAACCTGGACAAATAATTTACCTTATGTAATATTAGGAGGTTTACGAATTGATACAACAGCTTCGCTTACCATTGAGCCGGGGTGTAAAATTTATTCGCATGCAGATGCTCCTTTTATTGTCGATGGTACACTTACTATAAATGGCACCAAAGAAGATTCTGTTGTTTTTAATGGCGACAGGCTGGATGCCGATTATAAAGATTACCCTGCAAGCTGGCCAGGTATTTATTTTAGGGCCAGCAGTAAAAACAATGTTTTGCAATATACAATTGTAAAAAATGCTTACCAGGCAGTGGTGGCAGAAAAGCCATCTATAAACACTAATCCAAAACTAATCCTGCATCAATGTACCATTGATAACGCATTTGATGCCGGGTTGCTCTGCGTTAATTCAAGTGTTAATGCAGACAATAGTTTGGTTACTAATTGTGGGTCAAACGTAATCCTTACGTATGGAGGAAAGTATAACCTTACAAATTGCACTGTTGCTGCTTATTCCAATGGTTATATTGTACACAAAAATCCAGTATTGCTTGCAAATAATTATGCATCAATTGGTGGCGGCACACTTACCGCAGACCTGAACGCCGTTTTTACCAATTGCATTTTTTGGGGAGATAATAGCTCTCTAGAGAATGAGGTGATTACTGAAAAACAAGGTAGCAATGTATTTACTGTTATATTTACTCACTGTTTATACAAAGCAAAGGATGACCCCCTGAATACCATTATCATTGAGAGCATAAAAAATCAGGACCCGTTATTTGATAGCGTTGATGTAAACAAAAAAATATATAATTTGCATATTAATAGGGATGATGCTCCCGGAATCAATAAAGGAATAAATGGCACTGGTTTTGCCCGGGATTTAGATAATAATAACCGTGCTGTTGGGCTACCCGATATTGGCTGTTACGAAAAACAATAAAAATTAAACAAACCTTCATTTTATACGTTATAAACTAAAATAATTTTTATGATTAAATTACTTGCTTTAGGTATTGCAATGTTATCCAACACAGCAATCACAAATACTTCATTGACTAATGAAGTTCCGGTTTCAGCAAATGCAAAAACCATTTACGATTTTAAAGTAGAATCATTAAGCGGCGGCACAATTGATTTTGCCAAATTTAAAGGCAAAAAAATACTAATTGTAAATACGGCTTCTAAATGTGGCTATACTCCACAGTATGATGGACTGGAAGAATTGTATAAAAAATACCAGGACAAATTGGTGATAGTCGGATTTCCTGCCAATAATTTTGGCGGACAGGAGCCCGGCACCAACGGCGAGATAGTAGAATTCTGCAAAAAGAATTATGGTGTTACATTTCCGATGGCAGGAAAGGTTTCAGTAAAGGGTGATGATGCGGCGGCTATTTACAAATGGCTTTGTAATAAAAGTGAGAATGGGGTTATGGATGCAACCATTACCTGGAATTTTAATAAATTTTTATTAGACGAAAATGGAATTATCATTGCAAAATTTGATAGCAAGGTAACTCCAATGAGCGATGAGCTTACAAGTAAATTATAAGAAAATAGTAAAACTCTTTAAGCGGCTCACAATTGAGCCGCTTTTTTTATTGCTTTGTTTTGCTGAGTAATTTCAATAACCTACTTAAAACTATATTTGCACCTCATGCAATTCGAAAATATAATTGGCCAAAAACAAACGAAGCGACAACTGGTGCAAATGGTGCAACACAACCGCTTGAGCCATGCATTGTTATTTTTAGGCAAGGAAGGAAGTGGTGCCCTATCGCTCGCTATGGCATTTGCACAATACATTGTTTGTGAAAAAGTAAACGGAAAAAAAGCAACAGAAACTTCCTTATTTTTAGAAGAGCAACCTATTATTAAATCTCTTTCGGAATATAACGATTCCTGTGGCAATTGTTTTGCCTGCATAAAGGCTAAACAATTGATGCACCCCGATATTCATTACAGTTATCCCGTAATATCAAAAAAAGCTGGCGAAAAACCGGTCAGTACCGACTTTATTGCTGAGTGGAGGGATTTTTTTTCTTTATATCCTTATGGCAATGTGTACGATTGGCTGCAATTTATTAATGCTGAAAATAAACAGGGAAATATAACGGCAGAAGAGTGCAATGATATTAGCCGTAAAATAAATTTAAAAAGTTTTGAAAGCGAATATAAGATACAGCTAATATGGATGCCCGAATACCTTACAAAAAATGGCAATAAGTTATTAAAACTCATCGAGGAACCTCCGCCTAAAACCTTATTTATTTTAGTAGCAGAAAACGAAGGCGCTATTTTACCCACTATTTTATCAAGGACACAATTAGTAAAGGTTCCATTATTAACCAATACAGAAATTGAAGTAGCCTTAGAGTTAAAAAATGGAGTCACCATTGAAAAAGCGCAACAAATAGCTGCATTAAGCGAAGGAAATTACAGGGAAGCATTACAATTACTACAGCATGTTGAGGATGATTGGCAGTCTATTTTAAGAGAATGGCTTAACCTTATTGTTAAAAAGAACCTTGCAGGACAGGTTAAATGGATTGATGAAATGAGTAAACAGGGCAGGGAAAAGCAAAAGCAATTTCTTAAATATTTTACTCATTTATTGGAACAGGCCATTCGTTTAAACAGTATTCCTTCGCTTGTAAATAATACAGAATCTACCAATAACGAACAGGATTTTGCACTTAGGCTTAATAAATTATGCAGCATACCCAAACAGGAAGCCATCATTAATGAGCTGGACAAAGCCAATTATCATATTGAACGTAATGCCAACGGCAAAATGCTGTTTCATGCCTTATCTATTAAGTTGTATCATATAATTAGTAACAATTCGTTAATTTTGATTAATTGAAGAAAAGGCCAGTGGTGAGGAGTTTGGAGCCAGATTGTTATATAGTAAAAATCTTTCTCCGTTATAGTTTAGATTGTTTGTCGGTTCCCAAGCATTTTTGGGATTTTTTTTAGTTATAGGAAGTCTAAAAGTGCTGATGCACTAATCCTTTTAAAGGTTACAGAAATTGTTCAATATATAACAGCTGTAAAAGAACCAATAGCTATCTTTTTGCGACGCAATGAAGCGTATAGATATTCTTGTGCCTGGGTCATAAAAAATTTTCTTTGTAACATTATTCATTTTTAATTACTCAAGTATATGGGATGTGGAAGTTGTGGCACAGGTAAAGATGGGGCTCCGGGCGGATGTCAAAGCCATGGTAGCTGTAGCAGCGGCGGCTGTAACCGGATGAATGTACATGACTGGCTGGCCAATCTGCCATTTAGCGATCCGGAAAGTGGTTGCAGAATTGTTGAAATAAGCTTCAATAACGGCAGCCGTAAAGATTATTTTAAAAATACAACGAATCACTTTTTTGAAAAGGGGGATATGGTTGCTTTAGAGGGCATTAATGGTTTTGATATTGGAAGTGTGAATCTTACCGGCGAATTAGTAAGGTTACAGCTAAAGAAAAATAATATTAAAGAGGATAGTACTGACATTAAGAAAGTTTTGCGACGGGCCAATGAAACAGACCTGAATAAGTGCAGGGAAACAAAGGCCAAAGAAAAAGAAGTGATGATACGCAGCCGTGCCATAGCCAGGGAGTTAAAACTTGAAATGAAAGTGGCCGAGGTGGAAATACAGGCTGATGGCCGAAAAGCAACATTTTTTTATATAGCAGATGACAGGGTAGATTTTAGGGAATTGATAAAAATATATGCTGGTGAGTTTAAGGTAAAGGTAGAAATGAAACAAATTGGCGCCAGGCAGGAAGCTGGTAAAGTAGGTGGCATAGGTAGTTGCGGCCGGGAATTATGCTGCAGTACCTGGTTAACCGATTTTAAAAGTGTTAATACCAATGCAGCAAGGTATCAAAACCTAAGTATTAATCAAACAAAATTAAGCGGGCAATGTGGCCGCTTAAAGTGTTGCTTAAACTATGAGCTGGATACTTATCTGGATGCATTACAGAATTTTCCGGAAGATTGCGATATGATTGAAGTAGCCAGGAGCCGGGCTTTTTTGGTAAAGAAAGATATTTTCAGAAACCTGATGTGGTATACCATGCCCGATAGCAATAAGCAGTATCCCTTAACTATTGAAAGAGTACAAAAAATAAAGGCATTAAATAAACAGGGTATAAGGCCTGAAGAACTGGAAACAGTAGAAGTTGTAAGTAAAAAACCTATAGAAGTAGAACCCACTTATGCGGATGTAGTAGGACAAATCAGTTTAAAAAGTTTAGAAAAAACAAGCCGCAAAAGAAGGGATATGGAAAGGGGCCCGCAACAACAAAGGCCACAACAAAACAGGTCCAATCAAAATCAGCAGGAAGGAAACAGGCCTAACCAACAGCAACGTGGTAACCAGCAACAAAGGCCGCAACAACAAAACCGCGATGGTGGTGAAGGGCTGGGACAATCAAGACCTCCGCAAAACAGGGGCAACCAAAATTATTCGGGCAGGGAAGGAAACAGGCAGCCGCAACATCGCAATAACCAGCAACAAAAGCCACAACAAAACAGAAATAATCAAAATCAGCAAAAGCCAGACCAATCACCAGGAAATAATGAAGAAAAAATAATTAATTAATAATACCGGTTTTAATAATAGGGGTTTATCTTAGTATAATAAATTTTTACATGTCCATTAAGATTAGTAATCTTTCAAAAAATTACGGTAGTCAAAAAGCAGTCAACAATATTTCCTTTAGCATTGGCAAAGGAGAAGTTGTTGGTTTTTTAGGTCCCAATGGTGCTGGTAAAAGCACCACTATGAAGATTATTACTGGTTACTTGCCAGCTGATGGTGGCGAAGTGGAAGTATGTAATGAAAAAGTAAATACCAATTCTTTATCAACAAAAAAGAAAATTGGCTACCTGCCTGAAGCCAACCCCTTGTATTTTGATATGTATGTAAGAGAATACCTTGAATTTGTTGCAGGTGTTCATCAAATACAGCATCCAAAAAATAAAATTGAAAAAGCTATTACAACAGTAGGGCTTACAATTGAAGCCAACAAAAAAATAGGGCAGCTTAGCAAAGGGTACAAACAAAGAGTAGGCCTTGCTGCAGCACTGATACACGATCCGGAAGTATTGATACTGGATGAACCCACATCCGGGCTTGACCCCAATCAAATTGTAGAAATCAGGGAAGTAATTAAAACCCTGGGGCAAAATAAAACAGTATTATTTTCTTCTCATATTTTGCAGGAAGTTCAGGCTATTTGCGACAGGGTAATTATCATCAATAAAGGTACTATTGTAGCAGACGACACCTTAAGTAACCTTCAAAAAAGAAAGAATGATGAGCATATTGTACTGATAAGATTTAAAGAAACTGTCTCTTTAGAAACCATGCAACAACTTGTGAATGTTACTGCCGTTGAACAGTCAGAAAAAGATAATTATAAATTACACACACCAAACCCTGAAAGCGTAAGAAAACAGTTGGTAGAATTGAGTTTGAAAAATAACCTTAGCATTGTTTCTTTGCAAAGTGAAAGCAATAGCCTGGAGGAGGTATTTAGAAGTTTAACATCATCAAAATAATTAATAAT
>JAYVZR010000126.1:0-2230 GCA_043783135.1 Ferruginibacter sp.
GACTAAAAAAGTTAAGAAACGCACTAAAAAAGCAGGTAGCCCAAACCACCTACCCATGTTGTAATTTGAGTTTGCGAAAACAAAAACAACATGAGTAAAGATACGGAGATAAAATTAGCCGGTCAGCCGATTTTAAGTCAGTTATTGCAATTGGTAGATAAGCGGGCTTTCAAGAAATTGGTTGCTGCAAAGAAAAGCGACCACTATTACAAGGCCTTTAAGAGCTGGCCTCACTTTGTCACCATGATGTTTGGTATATTCAGCCGCTGCGATTCAATGGCTGAAACCTGCGAGGGACTGAGGGCAATGAGTGGTAAGCTTAATCATTTGAACCTTGAAAAGTTCCCTGCTAAAAGTTCTGCCGGAGATGGACTACGCAATCGTAACAAGGAG
This sequence comes from Ferruginibacter sp., assembly GCA_043783135.1. GTDB lineage: Bacteria > Bacteroidota > Bacteroidia > Chitinophagales > Chitinophagaceae > Ferruginibacter. Next base: position 394 of record JAYVZR010000126.1, read on the forward strand.
TTCTTTGAGGCGTTATATTATCAATTAATTAAACACTACTCCAGTTTTTTGCCGGACAGCCGAACACATGGATTAACCGTTAAAGAACTTTTTATTATTATTTATTAAAAATCCGCCAGTCTTTAGGGTAGTAATTATTAACCCGGTTATGCAAAATTTTTATCCAGCCCATGGGCAAATGCTGGTAAGTTAACAACACCCATCCTTTAAAATCAGTGGTTATTTTTATTTCCTGTCTTCGCAGGTATTGCAAGGCAGTATCCTTATTAACAACTATTGATGGTACAGATGCATTGATGCTGGTACATAAGGCGAACTCATGATGTGGAATTAATTCATTGCGGATAATGCTGCCCATTTTTATACCTGCCTTTTTTATATACAAAGAAAATTGAATGGGGGCAAGCTCACTTTCCATATGACGGGGTATAGCAACTACTTCTTCTTTTTGTTTAATAAAGAAAAAATCCTGATTATCTTTCAAATAAGGCTGTACAATAGCTATTTCTTTTGCAACCAGTCTTTCCGATTTTGTCTTGTAATTAGAAACCTGCCAATCTGCAATTGTTTTTTCCCCCTTTTTAAATACAGCAATAAAAAATCCCTCACCTTTTACTTTATCAGGATAAAAGCGATACCCATAAGCGCCATTTTTTTGTGATTGTGTTTCAATAATATTCCATTCAGGTTGTATGTCTATCCCGGCTGGCAACATACCTTTCTCACTGATAAGCCAGTCTGCAATTGCCTCATCTTCGCTTTCTGAATAAGAGCAGGTAGAATAAATCAAGCTGCCGCCTTCTTTTAATGCGGGTAAAACATCTGCTAAAATCCTTTGCTGGCGCTGGCTGCAGCTATTTACGTTTTGCACGCTCCACTCTTCAATAGCTGCGGCATCTTTTCTAAACAACCCGCTGCCACTGCAAGGCGCATCCACCACTATCACATCAAAATAATTTGGCAAACGTTCAAAATCTTTTGGGTCGTTATTGGTCACCATTGTATTGGCTGCTCCCCATTTAGTAATATTTTCTGCTAAAATATTTACCCTTGTTTTTATAACTTCATTACATACCAATAAACTTTTATCGTTAATAAGTGAATGTATTAAAGTTGATTTGCCACCGGGTGCAGCACATAAGTCCAATACTTTCATTGGATGTGATAAATCAGTGCATTGTTGTAATGCCTGCTCTAAAAACATGCTGCTCGCTTCCTGCACATAATATGCACCAGAATGAAAAGTCGGATCGAGTGTAAAAGAAGGTCGCTGAGAAAGATAATAACCGTTGGATGTCCAGGGAATTTTGCCTTCCATATTTTCTGCAATAGACGTTAATGCTGAAACGTTGTTTATTTTAAAAGGATTGAATCTTATAGAAGTAACCTGCTGGCCGGATTGATGTACATTTTCAAATGTATCTTTATCAAAGCCTTTAAGCCCTTCCAGCGATTCAAGAAATATTGGTGGCAGTTGTGTGGGCAATTTTAAGATAAGTTTGATATAGTTTCAAAATTAACTAAGAGTTGCATAGAAACGCTGATGAAGCAGATTATTACTGATTTTTATGGCTAAAAAATAATATTCATTGTTTAAGTTTTACAAATGGATATTAAAAATCCGTTTAAATACGCCCCAATTTTTAGGCTAAATTAATATTTTGAAGTGCTAGGAGTAGTAATGCGCTAACCTATATAGAAAGAAGTCTTTATCCCTTACACCATAATTAGCTGTTATAAATCGCTGTATTTTACTATTGATAGCTTCTGCCTTTGCATTGGTTTTACCTGTTTTAAAATAGTTCATTATTTTTTCTTCATTGCTTCCAATGATACG
>JAYVZR010000127.1:0-2229 GCA_043783135.1 Ferruginibacter sp.
ATATATTAGACTTTTGTACCAAATAAAAATTGGTATTTTGTTAAACCTTATTTGACGAAAATTGTTTTAAAACAGTTTATTTTTGCATTAGTATGTCAATAAATTAAAAAGCAATTAAGTAAAATAATGATATGAATCAAATAAAAGGAAATATGGAAATAGCCACACTTGGTACAGGTTGTTTTTGGTGTACTGAAGCTGGTTTTCAACAATTGCAAGGTGTAGAAAAAGTAACAAGTGGTTACAGTGGCGGGCATGTTGAAAAACCTACTTATAAAGAAGTTTGTAATGGAACAACCGGTCATGCAGAGTGCCTGAATATTGAGTATGATGCATCACAAATTTCGTTTGAAGAATTGCTGGAAGTGTTCTGGAAAACGCATGACCCTACAACATTAAACAGACAGGGTAATGATATTGGTACCCAATACAGAAGTGTGGTGTTTTATCATAATCAGGAACAAAAGACAATTACAGAAAATCAAATAGCAGCATTGGATAAAACTGGTGCATGGAACAACCCCATTGTTACCACGCTGGAACCATTTGTAACGTTTTATCCTGCTGAAGATTATCACCAGGATTATTTTAATAACAATGGCGGAAACCCCTATTGCCAGATGGTTGTAAGGCCCAAAGTAGAAAAGTTTGAAAAAGTGTTTAAGGATAAACTGAAACACAAAAATTAAAACCGCTCATCAAAATTAAAATCCTCCACATCAATTAATCTTATCAATTTAAAATCGCGGTGTTTGGGGTTTATTAAATAATTATATTCTTTTTCGATAATAACAGACGGTACTCTTAAAATTACCGATGTTGCCTCTGTAAGCCATTCATTGGCCATTGATTGGCAATAAGAAAAATTATTAAATTGTTGCCAGTTATTCTTAAGGCTGGCTTCTTCAAAGAAACATCAAGTAACCCGGCTGCATAATCTTTATCGTAATTGGCAATGGTTACCATATCATTAAAAGCAGTGGCATACATAGTATCGGGCTCTGACAAAATATTTTGTTCTTCGCTTTGTATGTAACTATTATATTGCTTGTAGATTTTTTTTGCCGCTATATTTTCTGTAGATGAATTAGGCATAAAAGTATTGTTTACACAAATGTGACATATTTCCATAAAATAAAGAATTTTGTCCAAATTATTTTTTAATATCGGCCCATCTTAATTCCAGTAAGTTTAAACTGGTTGGTGTAAAATTGATTATGTTAGTATGCACTAAATGAATTACCATATCATACCAAAGCGGCACCACCGGAGCGTCGTTTGTTACCAGTTGATCCATTTGCTGGTACATTGTATATCGGAGAGAATCATTTTTTTCAGCAATTGCTTTCTCATACAAGGAATCAAACAAAGGATTTTTATATCTCGTATAATTGGGCGGTGCCGGGTTTTTACTGTAAAAAACGCTTAAATAATTTTCTGCATCAGGGTAATCAGCTATCCAGCTTCCCCTAAAAAAAAGCGCCAGCGATTTTGAAGTCTGCTCCAGCAGTAAACTTTTTTGGATAGCTTCTACCTGAATCTTTATTCCTATTTGCTGTAGTTCATTGGCAATGTAACCGGCAAGGTCTGCATATATCGGGATGGTTAATAACTTTATTACCGGTAAGCCGTTACCATCAGCAAAGCCAGCCTCTGTTAATAATTGTTTTGCTTTAGCAATATCATAATGGTAACCTTTTACCTTTACAGTATCGTAACTTGGAAGGCCCGCCGGTACAAAACCACTCTCGGCCGCAGTGCCAATAGAATTTCTTAAATACAGCATCATCTTCTGCCTGTTGAAACCAAGGTTAATGGCTTGCCGAATTTTTTGTAAACGCAAAGGCGAATTTATTACCAATTCATTTTTTCCATCTACCAAAATGCCCAGGTATTCTATATTGAGGTATGGATGTTTTTGTAATATTAATTTCCCTTCCCATTCTTTTTTTAAATTGCCGGTTTTGGTTAATATTTCATCTTTAAAAGAAGCATCAATATCATTGATAAAATCAAGACGGTTTTGTTGAAATTCAAGGAACTCCGTAGCCTTACTATCAAAGAAAGAAATTTTTACTCCATCTAAGTACGGCAACGCATACCCGCTTTTGTCTTTTTCAAAGTAATGAGTATTCTTTTTTAATATAAGGGCTTGTCCTTCTTCCCAGGCAACCATTGCAAAAGGACCCGTGCCGACAGGATGCCGCCGAAAACTGCTGCCATATTTGT
>JAYVZR010000128.1:0-2228 GCA_043783135.1 Ferruginibacter sp.
AACGTTTTCCTAAAAATAAAATATTTTTTTTATCCCCTTCACCCAGCATCTGTTTAATAGCGGGCATATTTTTACCTTCACCTACGAGTAAAAAACAAATATCGTTTTGCTTTTGCAATATTTTTTTTGCGGCTTGCACAAATGTTACAAAATCTTTCCTGTCGTGAAAGGCACCTACCATTCCTACTACGTAAGAAAAATTTTCAATACCAATCTCCTTTTTTAATTCCTCCACATTACGCAGGTTTTCAAAACGGACCATATCTATACCATTATAAATACAGAAGGTTTTATCTCTTGGTGCATCATAGGCTTTTATACCTGCAAGCGAATTGGAAAGCACCACATCCGAAAAAGGATAGGTAAGTCTACCCCTAAAATATGGCTTTTTATACCAGTGGATTGGAGCCGTGGCATCGGCTATGATGCCATTTACAAATTTGAATTTCCTAAAAATGAGCAGGGGCAACATATAGAGGCTGCTCATCGAACCCCAGGAGTGGACAATATCTGGTTGGTATTTTCTTATAGCATCCCTTATAATAAAATAGGGCTTGGTGGCAAACCTATTTTTGCGGTCGGTTTCGATAAAGGTGATGGGAAAATCATACATATACTTATAGCCCACGCCCATATCTGTTAAAGAAATAAGGATGATTTTATAAGAAGGGTCTTTGCTTAAAGACTTTATCAATTCCAGCATCCTCCTCTCTTTGCCCCCCCCACCGAGATTGTCTGCTAAAAATAAAATAGTCATGTTTTTTTTTGAAGATTTTTTAAATTAAAAAATCATCTGGATTAGCTGGGTTAAAAGATATTTTTTATGTAGAACAAATAAATAGTTGCACTTTTATTTGTTCAGTTAACAATTCATTTTGTTAATGACTGGATAATATAACAATAGTTAAGCCAAAAATAGCTGTAATAAATTTTATCTTTAATATTTATTTTTAGGATTAATTATTTAGTTTGCAAAGTCAATCTGCTGAATAGTTAGTTCCTATTTTTTTTTGCCTTGATGCAATTCTTTGACTACGCTCAGAAGAAACAAAAAAAATCAAGCCCGCCCGACTGACACCAGTCAAACGGGGCTTCATAAAAAAGGCTTAAAATTTGAATAGTTGGCTAAAATGAAATTAGCTCCAGCTTTAGAATATATATCAACTTAAGTATGACTTACAATCAAATTGCAAATCCAAACTTTGGTAACAACAATTTCATTTCTTAACGCCAAATATTCAAATTTTCTTAACGCCTTTTTTATAAGGCCGTCATTGGGTTTGCGAATTAAATAATTAATCCTATTTATTTTAATGAGTTTATAAAGTCTTCTATCATAAAACGCTGGGGGTTTACTTCTTGCTGGTACCATTGCAAGCTGCTATCCCAGTAACCAGGGCAGGTATCATAAAATGCCCCCATTACAAAACAGTAACTTATCTCTACAATTTTAGGGGTATCCCCATCCCAAATAAAATCAAATGCCACAGACTGGGCACCTAATTTTTTTGTTATCTCAAATGCAATTTTAATGCTCTGATGATCAAACAACTCCGGCCCGTAAGCCTTGATACCACTGCCTGAGGCCCGGAAATCATTTTCCCTTGTGTAGCGGCGTACGGCAAAGCACCTGTTGCCAATTATCACCAACCGGGTATCGTATGTATTGTTGGGTAAAAATTCCTGGAAATAAATATATCCTTTTTCTCTTTGAGAAAATCTTGCCAGGTCTGTAAGGATAAAAAGCCTGCCAATTCCCTTAAAGATCCCTTTTACCGCCTCCAGGTTTTTATCTCTTTTAAGTACCCAGCATTTATCTTTCAGACGGCCCCAATTATCTATTTGTGGAAAGCCTTTGCCGAAGGCTGTATCTACCAGCGATTGGGCTTCAGATCTCGACCCTACTAATTTTACATTGATAGAACCTGCGCCACCCCTTAGTTTAAATACTTTAGGAAAGCTTGTTTGATCCAGCCATTTTTCAGCACTTTGTTTGGTATAAAATACATCCGATTTTACCAGGGGGGCATCAATGGCTTCCAGTAAATATTTTTGCCCCACCTTATCATCATGGTGCCAGCCGGTATTTACATCCGGAAAAACTTTTTTTCCTTTTTTCTCCAATGATAAAGTGAGCTGCCTTACAAACAACGCTGCTTTGTAATCATTCTGGTTCCAGTTCCACATCAGCCCGTCACAATCATCCAATTGCTGGATAATATCTGAAT
>JAYVZR010000129.1:0-2221 GCA_043783135.1 Ferruginibacter sp.
GATAATTGCCAGCCAGGCTATCATTGGAATGGAACTGCATGTGTGATAAATACAGTGATACTGCCACCGGCACCTGCCGTGGATGCAGCAGTACCAGCAGGTTATATAAGAGTACACGACACACAGTTACTTACAGACCCTGGTGTACGCAAAACAAGGATAGTAGCAAAAAGATGGTTTAAAATTGAAAGGCTCTACACGGATAACAATGGGCATTTTCAATGCACTAAACGCTTTAAGCACAAAGTAAAAATTAATGTAAAATTTAAAAATGGAGATGCACAGGTAAGGGGTTTCAGGGGCATAAGATTGTGGCAAATGCTTTGGGCAGTAAAAAAGACTATCGGGGTATTTAGTGGTGATAAAAGTGCTATACCACCCTATATCTTTGCAGTTACAGGTTCTATCAATTCAAAAGGCAACCGCTATTTTGCTGCTGCTACTGTACACAATGCATTACAAGAATATCGTGACTATGCTGCGCAAGAAGGTATTGCACTACCTCCAACAGGAATAAAAATTATGCTAACCAACCTTGGTAGTGGTACTGCTTCCACACCCATGTTTTCAAAAAGGTGGTCGGATGGGTTGATAAATGAATTGCTCCTTACTTTTTTTATAAGTAGTGCAAACCCTGTTGCCGGTGGCCTTGCTGCAGTTCTTATAATATTAAAACGGCAGGTTGACATTATTATAAGTTACAATGTTCCGCTTAGCAGGTTTACCTCCGATTTTTTAAAAGAAACAGCTTACCACGAACTTACACACGCCGGGCACTATGCAGCATTGGGCAACGGATGGTACAGCAATTTTGTTAGCAAAGAAATCTCCGCTGTAATTGCCAATTTTAATGGTGCCGCTTCCCCTTATGGTAATGGAACTAATACCTCCACCTCGCCTGTAATTGCATTGGGAGAAGGCTGGGCTTATTATATGGGGCATTTTTTAAGTGATAGAACTTATGGGGTTAGTGGTGGCAATCTTACTGAACAGGGTTTTAATTATTCAAATAATAATCCAGTGGCAGGATTAAGCAGCCATCTAAATTTGCTGGAAGATTTTAGTCCATATAGAACTGGAGATCCTTTTCACTGGATACCCCAAGGACTATTTTATGATTTGCGAGATTTAAGAAATGAACAGAAATCTACGGGAGGTAATGTTGATGACAATGTATCAAACTATACAAACCAGCAATTATTTAACGCTTTTCAAAATAACATCTACTCTTTGCAAGATTATAGATTGAGGCTTTTGCAAACAACCACAAATACTACATCTTCATTTGTACCAAATTTGTTTTTTCAATATGGCTACTAAATCATTCACTTTAGCTGCATTGTTGTTTATTATAGTAATAACTTCAATTTATAGCACTTGTAAAAAGGGGGGGCTTGGTTGTGCTAATGCAATTTATTCATTTAAAATAAGCGAAAATCTTACTCCTGATAAAGATAGCATTCTGATTGGAGATACAATTTTCTTAAAAGTAAATGCTCTAACGAATCTTAATGATTTGCAATCAGGGAATCTTGTTGATTATAGCAACGTAACTAATCTGGGAAACGTAGTAACTTTTTTACGGTTTTTATCGCCAGATAAAGTTCAGGGTGCTATTAATAATTTCAAATTAATTATGCTGAAAGGAGCAAAAGTAAATTCGGTTGATCCTTTAAGTCAGCAAGAAGTTCTTTTTGGAGAAGAAAGCGGTGCTTATAAATTAAACTTAGCAATTGTAGCAAAAGATACAGGTAGATTTGTTATTACGATAGGGAATTCAGCTAATGTTTATAGGAAAAATGATAATTGTACAAAGGCGAATTTCACAATAAGTTTTGATGGGGTTGATCAACATTTTTATCTTTTACACTTATGGCGCCCAGATTTAGTGCTTGATGAGCAAGGTAAAACAAAGGTTTATTATTTTAAAGTATTTTGATTGAAGAAAATAAACTGTCTTTTTTGACAATGGTAGTCTTTCAGGATATACAAACCAACAAATGTTTGCAGCCTTTCAATCCAATATAAATACTTTACAAGATTATAGAGTAAGGCTTTTGCAGATGACTACTAATCCTACTTCTGCTTCTGTAACAAATTTATTTGCAAAATATCATTATTAATATTAATGAAAAAAATAGTTGCTGGCATTAGTTTATTAATTATTGTGATAACTAATAGTGGTTGTCCAAAACCTTGCATAGAGGCAAATTATTCATTT
>JAYVZR010000130.1:0-2214 GCA_043783135.1 Ferruginibacter sp.
GCCTTTAATGAAGATAACAGCATGAAACGGGCAGGCAATGCAGCAGAAAACTTTTCTGTAATTACTAAAATAGTACTCAATGCCGTAAAACAAAGTCAACTAAAAAAAGGAGTGACCAAGTTAAGTGTCAAAGCAAAAAGAAAGAAAGCAGGCTGGAGCAATGGGTACCTCACCGCTATTCTAATCAATGCGCAACAAGTTTTAATGCGTTTGCCCTGCTGTTACAATACCATGCTCCCCAAAATTCAATCTACCAATTTTTAACGTATTTTTGCACGCTTACGGAAAATTATTAATATCTCCGAAAATAAAGCTTTTAACTATATGCAAAAAATTACTGCAGCCATTACCGCCGTTGGAGGATATGTACCAGAATACAGGCTTACCAACGCTATATTGGAAACAATGATTGATACCAACGATGAGTGGATAAAAACAAGGACTGGTGTAGAAGAAAGAAGAATTTTAAAAGATGAAGGGCTTGCAACATCCGATATGTGTGTACCTGCTGTTTTGGAGCTTTGCAAAAAAAGAGGAATATTACCTGAAGAAATTGATTGTATGATAGTTGCCACAGTAACTGCAGATATGGCTTTTCCGGCAACTGCAAATATTGTTTGTGATAAAATAGGTGCTGCAAATGCATGGGGATTTGATTTAAGTGCTGCCTGTTCTGGTTTTTTATTTGCATTAACAACAGGAAGTTCTTTAATAGAAAGCGGCCGGTATAAAAAAGTTGTAATAGTAGGTGCCGATAAAATGAGTGCTATTGTAGACTATACAGACAGAACTACCTGCATACTTTTTGGAGATGGTGCAGGTGCTGTTTTACTGGAACCTTCAGCGGATGATAATGGTGTAAAAGACAGTCTTTTGAAAAGTGATGGAAGCGGACGTAAATATTTGTATCAGAAGGCGGGTGGCTCTTTAAACCCGGCTTCAATAGAAACGGTAAAGGCAAAAGAACATTTTATTTTTCAGGATGGGCAGCCTGTTTTTAAAGCTGCTGTAAAAGGTATGGCAGATGCAGCTTACGACCTGTTACAACGCAATAATTTAACCGGTGATGATATTGCGTGGCTGGTACCTCACCAGGCCAATAAAAGAATTATTGACGCAACTGCTAATCGGATGGGCTTATCGCTTGATAAAGTAATGTTGAATATACAGCGGTATGGCAATACAACTGCTGCTACAATACCTTTGTGTTTATGGGATTTTGAAAACAAATTAAAGAAAGGAGACTCGATTGTACTGGCAGCTTTTGGAGGTGGTTATACCTGGGGTGCTACTTTGGTAAAATGGGCGTATGATACAGATTGGGCAAATACTCCTGCTTAAAAATTTTTGAAAAATAATTAAGGGTAGTTCCAAAAACTCCCTGAAAGTATTGTAAATACTGCATGATTATTGCAAATAAGAGAGAAATTTTTTTATGGCAAATAAAATAAGAGGCCTCTTTGATGAGCAGGATAAAATGGAACGCATCAGCAAACTTGGCGATCCATTAGAGCGGTTAAATAAAAGTATAGATTGGTCTTTGTTCCGATGTGCATTGAACAGTGTATTTGCCAAAGAGGTGAAGGGCCCGGGTGGCCGTCCACCATTTGATTATGTGATGATGTTTAAAATATTAATACTGCAGGAATATTTTGGATTAAGCGATGAGCAGTTAGAATTTCAGATTACAGACCGGTTCAGCTTTATGCGTTTTTTAGGATTGGGCATTTACAGCAAAGTGCCAGACAGTAATACCATCTGGAACTTCAGGGAGCAACTGTCGAAAGACGACAGCGTTAAAAAGTTGTTTGATATTTTTCATAAAGAACTTACAAAGCGGGGTATGATTATCAACAAGGGAAAAATTGTGGATGCCTCTATCATAGATGCGCCTGTACAGCGCAACAGCAAAGAAGAAAACAAAGAACTCAAAGAAGGGAAGATACCGGCAGCATGGCAGGACAATGTGCACAAGCTAAACCATAAAGATACCGATGCCAGATGGGTAACAAAAAATGGAGAAGACCGCTTTGGTTATAAGAACAGCATCAAGGTGGACAGCAAGAAAAAATTCATAGACAATTACAATGTTACCGATGCAGCCGTACATGACAGTATATCAGTAAAGCCGGTACTCAGTAAAAAAGATAAGGGACAAACATTGCATGGAGACAGTGCCTTTACTGGAGAAGCCTTTGAAGAAGCAGTAAAGAA
>JAYVZR010000131.1:0-6111 GCA_043783135.1 Ferruginibacter sp.
AAAGAACAAATAATTTTAATTATGGATTATCGCTTCGTGTTCTTTGTTTTCGTTGTGCACTTTGTGTGAAAAGAGTTATAAACTATTTTCCTGTACTGCTATTGGCTTTGCCTGAAGATAATTTTTATTTTGCTCAATAATTTTTACAATTGTTTGTACAGAAGCTGCAGAGCGAAAGCCATCTTCGGGCGTATTGATAACATAATCTGTTAACTGTTCAATGGTACTGGTAGCCACATGCATCCTTGTATCGGATGATGCATAATAAATAAACACTTTGCCATCTTCATCTGCTATCCATCCATTGCTAAAGGCTACGTTTGAAACATCTCCTACCCTTTCATCTCCCTCAGTTGCCAAAAAATAACCGGCGGGTTTGTGTGTTATTTTGGTAATATCAACAAGGTCGGTCATAAATAAATATAGCGTATACCTTAGGCCAGCAGCAGTATTTCTAACGCCATGCGCCATGTGCAGCCAACCATGTTTTGTTTTTATTGGAGCAGGCCCCAAACCATTTTTCAATTCATAAATGGTGTGGTAAACACGGCTGTCAATTACAGTTTCTTTTTCAATTACTGCATTGGTAATATCTTTAGCCAGGCCAAAACCAATTCCACCACCCTTGCCAGCTTCTATAAAACTATCCTGGGGCCTTGTATAAAAAGCATATTGCCCATCAACAAATTCAGGATGTAATACTACATTTCTTTGTTGTGCAGAAGGTGTTTTTAAATCGGGTAAACGCTCCCATACAGCAAGGTCTTTTGTACGGGCAATACCGCATTGTGCAATGGCCGAAGAATGGTCGCCAGCAGGTGCATCAGGATCTTTTCTTTCTGTACAAAAAACACCGTATACCCATCCATCTTCATGTGCTACCAACCGTATATCATAAATATTGGTATCGGGTACATCGGTTTCAGGCATTGTTACTGGATTATCCCAAAACTGAAATTTATCTATACCATTATAGCTGTCTGCAACAGCAAAAAAACTTTTTCTGTCCGCACCTTCTACCCTTGCTATTAGTGCATATTTTCCGTTCCATTTAATGGCGCCTGCATTTAATGTGGCATTGATGCCAAACCTTTCCATCAAAAATGGATTTGTGGCAGGGTTAAAATCGTACTTCCAATGCAAAGGCGCATGCCCGGCAGTTAGTATCGGATTTTTATAACGATTGTACACACCATTGCTTTCGGCAACCATTTCATTTTTTTTTATCTTTAATGCATGATGCTGCTCTTTTAAAAACTCCAGTCTTTTTTTAAATACTTCTGTCATAAAATTATTTTAGTCTTTAGCAAAAAGACGTTTACTACAAATGTTTACAATATTTGTTGCCGTTAAGGCGCTAAGACGTTTTTTATTTTCTTGCTAACTTAATGACTCAACGCCTTAACGGCAACTAACCTCTCCTATTTTATACAGCTTCTTACGGATTGCCGTATAATTTTTGTTGCCTGGTTTTATTTTCAAAAAATATTTTTTTTAGCCTACTGAATTTTTTAAAATCTTCGGCAGACAACTGCCCTTTGTAAGGCACATAATATTCTGTTTCATTCTTTGATTTTTGCCCGGCATTTCGCCATGCCAATACATAAGCAATGCCATGTTTTTCTATTGCTTTATTAAATACACCCGTCCACCAGTCTGCATCGGGAACAGTATTGTAGCCAAATTCGGTAAGTGCAGGGATTTTATTTTTTGATGCTGCAATTTCTTCAAGCGTAGAAAGGCTTTTGTCCAATTCGGCGATAAATTTATCATTGGCCAGTATATCGCCCTTTTGGTAAATATCAAATCCAATTACATCTACATAATCATCACCCGGATACCTTTCAAGATACTCTTCCCTGGTAGCAAACCTGTCTGTATTATAGGCATACAAAAGATTGTGTACATTTTTTATTTCTATTAAATATGTTTCTGTAAAACGGTATAATTGTGTCAGTTGTTCAGGTGTGCAATGGTTTTTGCCCCACCAAAACCAACTTCCATTCAATTCGTGAAAGGGCCGGAATATAACCGGAATAAGCTCGCCATTATTTCCTTTTAAATCAAGCATAAAAGCAGCCACTTTATCGAGCCAGCTTTTATACAAATCATTTTTTTCGCCACCGGGCAAAATTGCTGCAACAGTGCCGGGTGAAGGATCCCAGGCAGATTTACCGGTTAACGGACTATTCAAATGCCAGCTGATTGTTATTACACCACCACGTTGATACCCGTCTTTAATAAACTGCTTCATTTTATTGAATGGCACGCCATCAAGATTTTCGGGAGCATCCAATTCAAAACGGCCAAGCTCCCAACCATACACTGCAGGATATTGACCGGTAACGTCTTTTATATCACTTCTTCCGGCTTCATATTTCCATTCTACGCCATAAGCAAGGTCATCCTGGTGGCCAACCATAATGCCATTATTTAAAAGCGTTTTTAAATTAGCAAAAAGATGTTGGGTTTCTTTTGTTGCATTTTTATCTGCGGTTTGTGCAATTCCTGTAGTATAAATTAATAAACAGGCCACTATATATAAACAATAAATATTTATTTTCAACTGCTATTTTTAAGGGGTTGTATTTGCTTCAATAATAGTAACAAAATTAATGCTATCACTTATCTATTAAGTAATACTATATTATCTTTTAATTGATCTTTTTGAATTTTATTTTGCTATCTATATCAGCACAATATGATATTAACTTTTATTTTGGTGGATATTTTTTTAACCAAATAGAATTAATAACTAATACTATTTTAATTATTTTAATTGTATTTTTAACACTTATTTTTTAGTTTTACAAGATAAAGCTGCCATAATAATGAATAAAAATATTACGAGGGAAATTACCCCATTAACCCAAAATGATTGCTTTACTGTGCTTTCAAGGGTTAAGAAAGAATTTAATTTTCCCTTACATTATCATGATGAATATGAGCTGAACCTTATTATTAATGCAAAAGGGGCAAAAAGAATTGTAGGCGATCACATAGACCAGATTGGGGACCTGGAACTGGTATTGATTGGGCCCAATCAATCGCATGCCTGGTTTACCCACCAATGCAAATCGGAGGATATAAAAGAAGTAACTATTCAATGGCATAAAGATTTGCTGGATGAAAAATTATTGAGAAGAAACCAGCTGAGTTTTATACGCAAGATGTTTGACCTTTCTACCAAAGGGATTCTTTTTTCAAAAGAAACCATACAGCATATTTACCCTCGAATTGTAGCGCTTGAAAAAGAAAGCGGGTTCGATTCTGTTATGGCGCTAATTAATATTTTACACGATCTTTCTACCTCACGCAATATGCGAACTTTATCTGAAACCGTCTACAACAGTGATTCTCAGCTTAATTTCAACAGCAGGCGCATTGAAAAGGCTTATGACTACATGAATAAAAATTTTGATAAGCCGGTTGCTTTAGGCGATATCGCCAAACTGGTAAATATGACGGAAGTATCTTTTAGCCGTTTTATAAAAAAGCGCACAGGCATTACCTTTATCGATAGTTTAAATGAAATAAGGCTCGGGCATGCTTCCCGTATTTTGATTGACACTACCAATTCCGTATCAGAAGTATCTTATAGTTGCGGCTTTAATAACATCTCCAACTTTAACCGTTTATTTAAAAAGAAAAAAGGCTGTACACCGAAAGAATTCAGAGAAAATTTTTCTGGTACAAGAACTTTTTTTTAAAACCTGCTTTTCATAATCTTATTCCAGGTAAAGCCATTTTAAACTTGACAGGCATTGCCAACCTTAAATTTAGTTTTTACTCAGCCAGGTTGTCAATCAAGGGTTACTGAACTCACCGGCAAAATTACTGCATTGATTCGTTTACAATACGCAGAAAACTTTATGGATTTATATTCGCTTTGCAGAAAACACTCAATAATACCTGCAGATTATCAGACATTACCATGCTGCTTCCGCCAACGCCAAAATCACGTCGGTTTATATTAAATGTGCCGGAAAAAAGAAATCCATTCTTTTGTGCAGTTTCTGTAAATGGAAAGGATATTTGTTTTGTAATACCCTTAATGCTGAGATTACCTGTCATTAAAAAAAAGCCAGCTTTTTCATCCTTCTTTACAGAAACCGATGCAAAATTAATGACCGGGTATTTTTCCACGTAAAAATAATCTTCCTTAAGCAGGTGTTTGTCTCTTGTATCATTATCAGTATTAATACTTGCTGCATCCACACTAACAATAAAACTCGCTGTACTAATATTTGCTTCATCAAATTGAATTTTTCCTTTAACTCCCGAAAAACTGCCGAACGTTGAAAAGCCAAAATTTTTAATAGTAAATTTTATGGCAGAGCCTTCGTCTACAGGTATTAAATTTTGCGAATACCCGTTGGCAAAAAGTAAAGTAAAAAATAAAAAAATGTAAAATTTTTGCCTGGTCATTTTTTAAAAAATATATTTCTTAATTATATAACGATGCTTAATTAAATTAAGTTGGCTGAATCTAATATGATATAGCAATTTAACAAAGTTTTACCCAGGCTTATCAAAACAAAATTACATAAGCTTCATTTTTCAAGTCATTTTTTAACCCTAAATATCATATTTCTTTTTAAACTTATTACAAAATGTTAACTGGTAAAAAATAAATTTTGAATAACTAAATTTATTAGTACATTTGTACTAACCAAATTAGTTACACATGTCACAAGCCGGACAAAACCTTAAATACCTTCGCAAATTACGTGGTTGGACACAGGAAGAATTTGCAATAAAACTGGGCATTAAACGCTCCCTGATTGGCGCTTACGAAGAAGAGCGTGCGGATCCCCGTATTGAAGTACTGGAAATAGTAGGTGATATTTTTAAACTTAGTTTAGATGAATTATTATTGAAAGACCTGCGCGACACAGGCAGTAATTATTTAGCCAAACGCAGGCAGCAAAAAATGTTGACAGCCGACAGGAACATTATATATTTTGTACCTGTAAAAGCAGCTGCAGGTTATTTAGCTGGTTACGCAGATAGCGAATTTATTGATGAGTTAAATACTTTTACATTACCAATGCTTGCAGGGGGCAATTACCGTGCATTTGAAATTATTGGTGATAGTATGATGCCAACACCCAGTGGCAGTATTATAGTCGGCGAAAAAGTTAATACAACAGATGAAGTAAAAAACGACCAGGCATATATTGTGGTAAGCCGTCATGAAGGGATAGTATATAAAAGGATAGTAAAGAGCAATAAAACAAAAAATAAACTTACGCTTGTGAGCGATAACCCACAATACCAGCCTTACCAGGTAAATACAGAAGATGTGGTTGAATTATGGCAGGCACAAATGGTTATCAGTAAAGTAAGCCAGCAACAGCTTTGGGATATGAACTCTTTGGCAAATATGGTCAACAACCTGCAAACACAGGTAAGTACACTTAAAAAAAGAATGAATTAGATGGACGGTAATTGATTTGTAAGAATAAAATACTGTCTGCCTAAAAACAAATAAATTACCTGATGGAAAAATTAATAGTACGAAACAGTATTTTAATAAATGCAACTATAGCTAAGGTTTGGGATGCACTGGTAAATCCCGAACAAACAAAAAAATATATGTTTGGCTGCGAGGCTTTATCAAGCTGGACAATTGGCAGCCCATTACTTTGGCAGGCCTTGTATGAAGGAAAAGAAACAGTTTTTGTAAAAGGTATCATTACAGATATTCAGCCAAATAAATTATTGAAATATACCGTAATAGATCCCAATTCATCTATGCCGGATATTCCCGAAAATTATTTAAATGTTACCTATGAATTATCAGAACAGGAAGCACAAACAAATTTAACTGTTTACCAGGATGGGTTTGAAAATGCAGCAGAAGGGGAGAAACGATATACAGATGTGTATAATAATGGTGAGGGATGGCAACCTATTTTAGTTGAAATAAAAAAACTGGTTGAAGCCGCCTAATGGTTTATTGAAATAGATAATTACCACCGGCTAAATCAGTTAGCCTATATTTTATAGAATAGTATTTATACCTGTTTATTAAATCCTTTCTAAAGTTTTTAAATACCTGCAAAAAAATAAAACAATTTAAAAGTAAATTTTCATAATTTTCACATT
>JAYVZR010000132.1:0-6102 GCA_043783135.1 Ferruginibacter sp.
GTCAGGCATTTTTAAATCAGCTCTGCTTGCAATACTGAATTTTTAATCGATATCTTTTTATCAGCAAATTCTTTTGCAGCCTTAATAAATTCTACAAAAATCGGCTGAGGGTTTTCTACCGTGCTTTTTAACTCAGGATGATATTGTACTCCTATGAAAAAAGGGTGGTTTTGTAATTCAATAATTTCAACTAAACCAGAACCTGGGTTTTTTCCACTGGCAATCATGCCAGCGTTTTCAAAACTTTCCAGGTAGTCATTGTTAAATTCCCAGCGATGGCGGTGTCTTTCGCTGATAGGCGAATAACCATAGATATTATAAGCCAGTGTTCCTTCTTTTAACTCGCATGCATATGAGCCAAGGCGCATGGTACCGCCTTTTGTTTTTATTTTCTTTTGTGAGGCCATCAGGTCTATTACAGGGTTCTTTGTATCTGCCTGCATTTCGGTAGAGTTGGCATCTTTTAATCCCAAAACATTCCTGGCAAATTCAATAGCAGCCATCTGCATTCCCAAACAAATTCCAAAAAAGGGCAACTTGTTTTCCCTTGCAAATTTAACTGCTACAATTTTTCCTTCAATACCCCGCATACCAAAACCAGGTGCCACCAGCAACCCATCCAATGCGCCTAATTTTTCTACCACATTATCATCTGTAATGGTTTCACTGTGTACATTAACAATGTTAACCTTACATTCATTGATAGCACCGGCATGCACAAAAGATTCTAAAATAGATTTATAAGCATCCTGCAGTTCAATATATTTTCCAATCAGGCCAATATTTATTTTGCCTGAAGGGTATTTCAGTTTATCTAAAAACGATTTCCACTTTGTTAATTCGGGAGCCGAGTAACCATTAATATGCAGTTTCTTTAAAGTGATCACATCCAGGCCCTCCTGCAGCATTTTCAATGGAACTTCATAAATAGAATTGGCATCCATCGCTTCAATTACCGCCTCAGTTTTTACGTTACAAAACAAAGCTATCTTCTTTCTCAGGTCTAAATTTAACGACCGCTCAGTTCTGCAAACAATTATGTCCGGGTGCACCCCGTTTTCACTCATCAGTTTTACACTATGCTGGGTAGGCTTTGTTTTTAATTCCTTTGCTGCTTTTAAATATGGTATTAAAGTAAGGTGTATTACCAGGCAATCTTCTTCCTCCATCTGCCATTGCAACTGGCGTACAGCTTCTACAAAAGGCAAACTTTCAATATCACCTACGGTACCACCTATTTCGGTTATAATAATATCATACTCTCCTGTGTTGCCCAGTAACAGCATCCTGCGTTTTATTTCATCTGTAATATGTGGTACCACCTGTACTGTCTTGCCAAGGTAAGCGCCTTCTCTTTCCTGGTTAATAACAGTTTGATATATACGCCCTGTAGTAACATTATTTGCCTGCGTGGTATGTATATTTAAAAACCTTTCGTAGTGGCCAAGGTCAAGATCGGTTTCTGCTCCATCTTCTGTAACATAGCATTCACCATGTTCATAAGGATTTAAAGTACCAGGGTCTACATTGATATAGGGATCAAATTTTTGAATGGTTACTTTTAGCCCCCTTGCCTGCAATAATTTAGCAAGCGAAGCCGCTATAATACCTTTACCTAAGGATGAGGTTACCCCACCTGTAACAAAAATATACTTGGCCGTTTTCATGTAATTATCAGTTTTTAATTTGTCATATTTAAAAAATAAACGCAAATAGAATTGTTGCTGTTGTTCAATCTGCTTCAAGCGCTAACTTTCAACTAAACAAACATCAATTACACAACAAAATCTAAAAGGTAATTTGCGTTAATCCGTATGACCAGCGGAAAAAATGAAAAATGAAATATCCGGGAGGTCATGTAAAACTACAGCAAAAAAACCGGAGGAGAAAATTTACCCGGACGAATTGTGGAAAAACTAGCCTTAAAAAAATTAAAAGCCTTGCCTGGTAAACCTTTCATCACAAAAAAAGATACAGGTATTTTTAAAATAAATTGGTATTAAGTTATTATTTAAACTGAGGTTTGCCATAAAACTTTTGTTTTGCAGCAAGTTGGGTTGTATTTTTATCCATCTTTAAAAAAGCATGGTGAATTGAACATATAAAACACAATTTATGACTGATATCAAAGAGAGTTTTAAGGCAAAAGCTGATATTGTTGGCGTAGAAATAAAAGCGCTTTTAAAAGAACATGGCGATAAAAAGATAGGCGAAGTAAGCTTAAGCCAGATATACCAGGGAATGAGGGGAATAACAGGACTGGTATCTGAAACATCTTTGCTGGATGCACAGGAAGGTATCCGTTTTCGTGGGTACACCATACCTGAATTACAGATAAAATTACCCAAAGCCAAAAACGGAACAGAGCCATTGCCTGAAGGTTTATTTCACCTGATGTTATTAGGAGAATTACCTACCGAAGAAGATGTACAACTTTTAACCTCGGTTTGGCAACGCCGTAGCCATGTACCCAATCACGTATTTGCTACCATTGAGGCATTGCCCGTAAATACGCACCCCATGACGCAGTTTGTTATTGCCATTATGGCTTTACAAACTGAAAGCAGTTTTTCCAAACGCTATGCTGAAGGCATGAATAAAAAAGATTACTGGGAAGCTACTTTTGATGATGCTATGGATTTAATTGCCCGTTTACCAAGAGTAGCGGCTTATATATACAGGCGTAAATATAAAGGAGGCGAACATATTCAGCCAAATGGCCTGTTAGACTGGGCAGGCAATTTTGCCCACATGATGGGATATAGCAATGAAGAATTTAAAGAATTGATGAGGCTTTACATGACCATTCATGCAGATCATGAAGGTGGTAATGTTTCCGCACATGCTACGCACCTGGTAGGCTCGGCCCTTAGTGATCCTTATCTTTCTTTTGCAGCAGGCATGAACGGCCTTGCAGGCCCGTTACACGGCTTGGCCAACCAGGAAGTAATAAAGTGGATATTTGATATGAGGGAAGAACTGGGTGTAGAAACCCCTTCCAAAGAACAGATTGAAGAATATGTAAAGAAAACATTAAGCGAAGGAAAAGTAGTCCCAGGTTATGGTCATGCGGTGTTGCGTAAAACAGATCCACGTTTTACTGCCCAAATGGAATTTGGTAAAAAGCATTTACCCAACGATCCATTGGTAAATACAGTTTGGAATATTTATGAAGCTGTACCGCCGGTGCTTAAATCGCTTGGCAAAATAAAAAACCCCTGGCCCAATGTAGATGCCCATAGCGGTGCTTTACTGGTTCATTATGGCATGGTAGAATATGAATTTTACACTGTATTGTTTGGCGTATCAAGATCATTAGGTGTTTTGGCAAGCCTTTGCTGGGACAGGGCCCTGGGCTTTCCTTTAGAAAGGCCAAAATCTGTTACCACAGACCTTGTAAAAAAATGGCTTGATGGGAAAGACGAAATTTGGGGAGACTGATTTTTACTGATAATTTTTTTATTACTCCGGAATATCCGGGGTTTTTTATTTTCATTATTGAAAAATTAATACAACATAAAATATTTTATGAATTTATTATATTCTCTTTCACAAAATTTTTTGAAATCCGGGTATATTTTTGGTTTTCAAATATAAATAAAAAAAGGAGAAAATACTATGATAAAATCATTTAGCGTAATTAGCATTATTTGTGCCGGTTTGCTATTTACAGGTTGTGCCAGCACCGCACATGTTGAAAAGGCAAGGGATGTGGATATGAGTAATTATAAAACCTACAGTTGGACCGAAGAAGAAAAACAGGCAAAACCTAAATCTGACAAGCATAAGGAAATAGCAGAACAAAATATTAGGTTTTCTGTTGATGGGCAATTGCAAAAAAATGGCTTCAGGCAGGTTAAATCAAATCCTGATGTTTTGGTAAGCACGGATTTTATGGTCGAAAGAAATAACAAAGAGCATAATGATGCTGTTTACACTCAGCCGACGACCCGTACCTATTATAACCCACGCAGTGGAAAGTTGAATACTTTTTATTACCCATCAGAGTTTGCAGGTTACAATAATTATTCCGTTACTGTAAAAGAAGGAACGTTAACGGTAACCTTGATAGATGCTAAAACTGATAAAGCTGTTTGGCAGGGATGGGCTACTGCAGAACTCAACAAAACGGACATGTCAGAAAAAGAAATAGATAAAAATGTGAAATCAATTTTTAAAAAATTCGATACCAGCAATTAATTAATACCGCACCCAAAATGAGGTCCTGCTACAAAATAGCGGGACTTTTTATTTAAGCACTTTAATCTACTACCAATTCTTTTCAATATTGAAATGATATTTTTCGTGCTTATTTTTTGCAATAATTAATGCCGGATGCTTGTTGTAAAACTATGCCCTTCACCAAAGCTTGTAAAATCACTGGAAAGAAAATGAGAAACAGCCTGCAATTCATCCCCCTCTCTTTTTACAGATAAATAATGAAACAAAGGTTTATAGTACCATGCCAGGTCTGGTAAGTTATTTACAGCATCACTAAGCGGCTGATGCAAACCTCCTCCTCCACCGATCACTAAAAAATCTTTTCCGTTTTCTTTAAAATGTTCAAATGCGTGTGCATGCCCGGTAATGAACAACCTTGCTTTTTTTGAGTTGATGAATGGCGGTACAAAATTTTGCTGAACCGGTATTGATTGCCCCACAGTTTTACTGTTTGTATAAGGAGCATGATGACAGGTTACGATAATTACTTTAATGGCTTCACTACTATCGAGCCTGTTTAATTCAGATTGGTACCAGGTATTTTGTTTTAGCTTATCATCAGCCGAAAGTTTTTTAAAGTTCGAATTCAGCAAAATAACAGCCACTGAGTCGGTTACTGAAGTGTAACCGGTAATAACATTTTCAGGGAATCTTTTTACAAAATTACTTTCTCCCTTTTTTGTTCTGAACATTACATCGTGATTACCCAGCAAACCATAAACTGCTGTATTTTGTTTGCGACAGGTATCTAAAAAAATATCTACTTTTTTCCATTTACCATTACAATATCCCAATGACACCACATCACCCAGCATATGCAAACTTTGGGGTTTTGTTTTTATTATTTCTGTAAAAAGCAGGGAAGTAGCTTGCAGGTTATTTGTTGGTTTAAGTACTATTTTTTCCACCAGCATCGGTTGCTGGGTATCACTTATAAAATCTATTTCTGCTGTGGTGGAAACATTGGACGTCGGCAATTGAGCAAAGCCTGACAAAGAAAGAACGGCAAGAAGCAAAGAAATGATTTTCGATTTTAACATGGCTGGATTATTCAATTTAGTATTCTACAAACTTCCAAACCAATTACACCTATAGGTTTAACAGATTGTGTTTTAACTTTAAATTTTTAATGCTTCTTTTGCAGGCAACTGTTTGGTATATCAAACGCATTAGCTGTGCTGGCAAACTTTTACCGGAACATAGCCTTGAGCTTTCCATTAGAACCAAATTGGTTACAACATACCTTGTAAAAAAATGGTTTGATGGAAAAGATGAAGACTGGGGAGATTAATTTATTCAAAACCTACAACATAATAAAGTTTAATAGGTATATCACACCAGCACTATTTTATCATGGTTATCGTGCAATTTTACCCTAAATACTTTCCAAAAGGTTACCAACATTTTTCCACCCCCCGATTTCTTTAGAAGCAAACCGTATTTTAAAATGTTTTTCAATCGCAACTACCAATTGAATATGGGTTAAGGAGTCCTACTCTTCAATATCATTTGCAGTAGTTTGTTCACTTAAGCGGATATTTTCATTATCCGACACACCAATAAATACATTATTAACCTGTTTTAAAATTTCATTGTTCATTCTTAAATAATTTTAGTTGAATTGCTATTATTCTTTTTTAAAAAAGCGCCATATAAAATGGCTATCTTAAACTTTGCAGCTTTTTCTTTTGAAACATCTTCCGAAGAAAATACATTTCTGATATTATTTCAAACCCAGTCTGATTTATCATGTATTGAATCTCTTCAACGTTATTTAAAAGATAAATGTGATCAATTGCCGGTGCATTGGTAGGTGTGGTCCGTAAATCATTTATGCTGAATTTTTGGCAGCTCATTTTCAAACTTGGAATTTACAGGAAT
>JAYVZR010000133.1:0-6099 GCA_043783135.1 Ferruginibacter sp.
AGGTCTTCTGTTTAGATATGTGATGGCTATTTTATTATTAGATGCTGATGCTTTTATTCAATAAATGCACCGGCATTTTTATTATGTTATAATGTAGAATTAGAAAAACTCAAAAAGAGTGGTATCTTTTTATAATACATTTAAATGTGTTTACAGTTTTATAGGTAATTAATGCAATTAAAGATTTGGAATTTTAGGTTTGTAGGGATTTTCAAATGAATTGGCTCCCCGTGTGTTTAATCTTCTACGGTATACTTTATCATTACAGGAAATGTATAAAATATTAAAATCAACGCCACCAAAACAGCAATTACTAACTTGCCCGCCGGGCACAGGTATAATGGCATTTACACGGCCAAGCTGGTCAAATACCTGTAGGCCAAGGTTTGTGCATACATATATCCTGCCGGCAGTATCGCATTTAAGTCCATCTGCCCACGCATTGTTGCTGCCGTCGGGTACATGCAGCCAGCCATAACGTTGTTTATTGGCCAGGGTTCCATCAGTATTTATCGAATATATCCACATCCAATGCGAAGTAGATTCTGTAACATACAATTGTGTTTGATCGGGAGTAAGGGTAATGCCATTAGGGAATTTTATTCCTTCATCAACAATAATTTTTTGGCCACCGGGGCGGATAAGATATATTTTTCCAGGCTTTTCAGTTCCATCCGGGGATGTAATATACAGGTTGCCATTTTTTGCCATTATCAGGTCGTTGCCCGAAATTGAATCGGCAATCACTGTTTCTTTTTCGTTACCATCATAACTTATTATTTGCTTTGCACCACCTGCAGCTGTATAACGTTTTCCATCTGCACTAAAAGTTGTACCGCTTGCTTTTTTTGCATTTAATGGCAGTGTTGATAATTTTCCATCAGTAGACACTTTATATGTTTTTGAATTGGGAATATCGTGAAAAAAAACAGTGCCCTTTGCATCAGCTGCCGTACCTTCTGTAAACGTGTAGCCTTCACCCACCAGTTCCCAATCTTGCCCAGGTATTAATATATTGCTTAAAAACTGGTTCTTTGATGATCCGGTTTTTATAGCGGTTGGCCAGTCTTTCCATAACCACCGCATAGCAGCAGGAAAAATTGAAGTACCCTGGTTACCATTATGGCCATCGGTTCCCCAAAGATGCTCGTGTTCGTAACCGGCAAATGTTAGTGCCCGTTCCATTGTTTCATTGGCCATCCACCAATCGCCTGCATAAATATTAAGATCGTTTGATCCATCCTGTAAAAAAATCCTTATCGGTTTGGGCTCGTATTTTCTTATCAATGTTGGGTAACGTTCTGCACCCCGGAGGCCAATATATGTACCGATGGCGCTAAACACCCGGGTAAATTCTTTTGGACGTTCCCATGCTGCAGTAAATGCGCAAACAGCACCGCTGCTTGATCCGCCAATGGCACGGTCGTTGCCATTTTTTGATAAGCGGACGGCACGCCCATCACTGGTTTTTTGCTTCTCTGCTTCGGGCAAAATTTCTTCCAGTAAAAAACGGGCATAAGCATCTCCCAGGCCATCATATTCAAAGCTTCGGTTAAAGCGGTCGTTGGCAGTTTGCGCATTGGCAGCAACTACACGGCCCGGCATAATAAAAATGCCAATGGTAACAGGCATTTCATGTTTGTATATCAGGTTGTCAAATACTGTTGGCGCTTTCCATTGAATACCGTCCTGGTTAATATACACACAGGCTGGTTTTTCGGGCTGGTATTGTGCAGGCACGTATACCCAGTATTGCCGTGATGTTCCGGGAAATATTTTAGAACTTTCGAAAGTGAATTTTAAAATTTCTCCTTTTGGTATGCCGGGCTGCTCTATTGAAGCAGAGTCTGTATCATATGTTATTGCCGGTGCCTGGCCAAAAAACATAACAGGCAAAACTAAAAGTAATACAAGCAGAAATAATTTATTCACAATGGTAGCATTTAGAATGATATAAAAAATTTCTTCTAAAGTTCTGTATTCTTTTTATAGCAATAAGCAAAAGTTCTAAAAAAATAAATTTATTTCACACAAAGAGGCAAAGAATACAAAGTTTACAAAGAAGAATACAACAATGTATTGCTTTGTGTTCTTTATTTTCGTTGCGTTCTTTGTGTGAAACCTGATTTGTGAGAAAACCACTTTTTGATTGTAGAATGAAGCTTTAAGATGACCTACTGTTTTAAGAAAAGAAAGAATTGTGGCCAATAAATTTACAATTCAAGGCTTATCATTGACCTGAAATTATAATATTCATTTTTGATATTGCGAAAATCGGAGAAATCATTATAATCTGCAGTGCGTTTATAATAATTGATTTGTAAACCAATATTTAGTTTTCGCCAAATGGGGTGATTGTATTACACCGTAATCAGCAACAGGTTGTCAGTGCCTTTTGTATCATTTGGATAAATAACCACTTATTAATGCTGCAGCTGATTTTGCCGAATTTTTTTGTTGTAAATAAAAATTCAACCTCTGTAAATTAAAGTACAGCTATATGGCTGCAATATCAATATATCCGCAGGTTCGGGAACAACAAAAAAATTGTTTTCAATGGCTTTTTTAAAAATTGTTGTTGTTGGTTGTGCAATTGTATTTTCAACATTACTTCCATTAAACCATACCTGTATTTGCTGCCAGTTGTCTTTTACCGCAGTGCCGTTTATTTGATAACCAATTACACCGGAAGCGGTTTTAAAAAAAAGCAAGCTATCTTTTATTTGCGCTGCTGTTTGCAGGGTAAATGCCGGATGTTCCTTTCGCATTTTTATTAATTGCTGCACATAACTAAACACTTCTCTATTTTTTGTTTTTAAACTCCAGTCAATAGCGTTTATACTATCGGGTGAGTTATAAGAATTTTCTATACCTTTTTTGCTGCGCAAAAACTCTGTGCCTGCATGTAAAAAAGGAATGCCTTGCGAAGTAAGCACAATGGATAATGCCAGTTTATGCATTGATATTTTTTCTTCGTTTGTTGCGCTGGCGGCACAAATACATAGTTTGTCCCATAGTGTGTGATTGTCATGACAGTCGGCATAGTTAATGATATTACCCGGCGCCTTGGCATAAGGCACTTTGCTATAATTTACTCTGCTGTAATTAACGTGTGGATGTTCGCAGGCGGCAACAATGCCAAATTTTACGCTTTCTTCCATACCCGGGTTGTTGCTTACAAAACCTTTACTGGCACCATCAAATACAGAGCCCTTAATACCGTCCCGTAGCTCGTCGCTAAATACTGCAATATCATTTAACAAAGCTGAATTCTTTTTTACTGCCAGCACAGTTTCCGGCAGGGTAGAACTGCCCGGCGCCCAACCCTCGCCATACAATAATATCCCTGGTTTTATTTTGTGTACTGCTGCCGAAATTATATTCATTGTTTCAATATCATGCACCCCCATCAGGTCGAACCTAAAACCATCTATATGATATTCGGTTACCCAATACAAAACAGATTGAAGCATAAACATCCGCATCATTTCTTTTTCGCTGGCGGTTTCATTGCCACATGCTGTAGCATTACTAAATGCACCCTCCTTTGTTTTACGGTAATAATAACCAGGCACCAGTTGATTAAAATAGGAATGTTCGGTTAGTGCAGTATGATTGTACACAACATCCATTACCACTGCCAATCCATTATCATGAAATGTTTTGATAAGTTGTTTTAATTCTTTTATCCGTACACTGCCATCTTCAGCATTGGTTGCATAAGAACCTTCGGGACTGTTGTAATTTAACGGATTGTAACCCCAGTTGTATTGTGTATTTACAGTATCCGATTCATCTACTGAATTAAAATCAAAAAACGGCAGCAGGTGAATATGCGTTACACCCAATTCTATTAAATGATCAATACCTGTAGCAAAGCCTTCATTATTTTTGGTGCCTGTTTCGGTAAGCCCTAAAAATTTTCCTTTACAGTTAATACCGCTATTGGCATTGATGCTGGCATCACGTACTTGTAGTTCGTAAATGATTGCATCGGTGGGGTTTTTCAATGGACGTGATTGGTCGTTTGCCCAGTCATCAGGATCGGTTTTTTTTAAATCAATAATCATGGCACGTTTGCCATTGGTGCCGGTTGTCTTTGCATAAGGGTCGGGAACATCATCGAGCCATTCGTCATTGTATTCAATACAAAAAGTATAATACAATCCTTCCTGATTACCCGGGATGGTTGCCACCCAGGTTCCCTGTTCTGCTTTTTCTAATTCAATGGTTTGCAGTATTTTTCCGCCGGTGCATTGGTCGTATAATTTCAATTGTGCCTTATCCGCAACAGGTGCCCAAATACGAAAAGCAGATTGTTGTGCGGACCATGTTAAACCTAAGTCGTTGCCATAATAATTGGGGAAAAATTCTTTTTCATTTTCGCCCTGCTGTAAATAATTTGCTTTCATAAAACAGGTATTAAACAGCAGCATTATTGGTTTGCTTTATTATCAATTTTAGTTGCTCCAAAATTTTGCCTGTCCCATTTTGTAAGGATCAAGGTATCCCATATCAACCTTTACATTTTCTTTTATTTCTGCATATTTTTCTGTCTGGCGCAATTTTCCATTTATATAAAATTCAATGGATGTTTCGCACAGGTTTCTCCCCAATGGAATATAATCTGCACAAATAGTTTCTGTTTTTTGTCCGTCTTTATTAATTAATATTCTTAGGGTTACTAGTTTTTCTTTGTCTACCCAAAACTGGTTGCTTTCTGTTTCTTCCTTATCAGTACCTGTTACTATTACCTTTCTTCCCTTCCATGTTGTTTCAAAGCTTTTGTCTGTATTATATCCTATGGCTTTTAATTTGGTGTACACTTTATCAAGCGGAAATGAATACATCCCGCCCAATACAAATAACAAATCGTGCGGCTGATACCCCATGTTTTTTACCTGGCCATTTTGAGAACGGTATACAGAATCATTTACAAAAAAAATGGCGTTTCCGTCGGCAGGCTTATCAATATCAATCCTTAATTTATCAGGGTAAACCAATACTTCGTACCAGGTTGCTGTTTTAATTAATGAGTCGTTGCCATAGGTACCAGTTTGCTGTATAAACGATAAAGACTTGCGGAAATTTTTTGCATACTTTGCATACATCTGATGTACAATATCCTGCGCAAGGCTATTAAAAGCCACGCAAATAAAAAAGGCCGGTAATATTTTTTTCATATTTTTTATTTTGTTTTGATGCAAGCAGATAAACTGGAAACATTGCAGTTTATTATATCAATTGCGAACAGTGTATTTTTTTTGATTCATTTTTTTAAAGATACAAATTAACATCTATACGTTACTGAAACATAATTTTTAGAATTGCAAAAAAACGGCTCCTTTTATAATAAATAAACTGCACCTATATTGAGACTCATATAAATATGAAAAAAAATATTGCAGAATTTATTGGTACATTTTGTTGAGTATTTTTTGGCTCGGGTTCAGCCGTTATTTTCAGTTTTATGAATACAGGGCCCACTGGTTATTAAATTAATTTATTAACTTCCATTTACTAAAATGAACAGAACATGAAAAAAATAATTGGTTTATTTCTAATGGGCTCATTGCTTATTTCGGGTTTATATGCCCAGGAAAAAGTGGACATGGATGCCATCAATACAATAAAAAAAGAAGGTCTTGATAATTCAAAAGTGATGGACATTGCTTTTCATTTAACAGATGTTTCTGGGTCAAGGCTTACTAACTCGCCGGGATATTTCAGGGCGGCTAACTGGGCACGTACTGAAATGGGAAAATAGGGTTTAACCAATGCTGCCCTTGAACCATGGGGAGATTTTGGAAAGAGCTGGGAATTAAAAAAATCATATATCGCACTTACGGCACCTTATTACCGACAATTGATTGGTTTTCCAAAAACATGGACAAAGGGAACAGGCGGTTTAAAAAGCGCCGAAGTGTTGTTGGTAAAGGCAAACGACTCCGTTGCATTGGAAGGATTTCGTAATAAGATGAAAGGAAAAATTGTATTGCTTTACCGGAACGATACCTTAAAACAAAGCTTTAAACCAGATGCCACCAGGCTTACGGATGAAGAATTAACCAAGATGGCCAATGCAGCTCCGCCACCACC
>JAYVZR010000134.1:0-15650 GCA_043783135.1 Ferruginibacter sp.
ATAACAACGCAAGACGCAATTTTATCAAACTATCCGCAATGGGTATTGGTAGCCTTGCCATTGCCCCGGTTGCAGCAGCAATGCAGCATTCAGGCACCAGAAATACAATTATTGACGATAAGAAATTGCATATTGTTTGTGCAGGTGCCCATCCCGGCGACCCTGAATTTGGTTGCGGTGGAACCATGGCTAAATACAGTGATGCAGGGCATAGGGTAACATTTTTATACCTTACCAGGGGCGAAGCAAGTGATCCCAAAAAAACATATGCTCAGATGGCGGCCCTTCGAACAAAGGAAGCGGCGATTTCCTGCAAAGTGTTAAATGCCACGCCCATGTATGCAGGCCAGGTAGATGGAAATACGGTATTGGATAAAAACAAGAATGAAGAAATGACCAAAATGATTCTTGCACTGCAACCAGATATTGTATTTACACAATGGCCGGTAGACGCACACCCTGATCACCAGGTGACGGGTTTGTTGCCCTTAACCGCATGGGTAAGATCAGAACGAAAATTTCATCTTTATTTTTATGAAGTAAATACCGGCAGTGAAACCATGGCATTTACTCCCACCGATTATGTAGATATTAGCGCAGTGAGGGAGCGTAAAAAGGAAGCCATGTTTGCACACAAAACGCAAAACCCGGTAGAAACATACAATGATTATTTTAAACCCCTCGAAGAATTCCGTGGATTAGAAGCTGGTGTAAAAGCAGCCGAAGCTTTTATTCATTTTAAAGCGAAAGGCGAAAGGGCGAATATTATTGGTTTGTAATTTTATTATCCGAATTATGCAATTCAGGACCATTATCCAATCCCATTATTATCTTCCGAATAGGCATGAAAAAATATTTCAAATAATTTACAGGAATAAAATTTGGTGGCCGTTTTTTTCAGCAGCGAAACTTACAAGTATTTTAAAGAGATACTTCACTATTAATAATAGAAAAGTTATTAAAATATAATTACATTTTGGGCTAATTCATTAATAACACAACTCTTATCTTTTGTTACAATACGATAATTAACATCATCAGTAATACTTTTAATATTATCAGCAAAATGATACGCTTCGTTGTGCTCTCCCATTAAAATTGCTAGAGTTTTAAATTCACCACCGTTGGTACTTTTTTCAATTGTATAAGATGTAGTGGTTGATTCAACACCAGCGTTCCAGCTAATAGTTACTTTGCCGGCTTTTTTCAAAGTAATTTTTAAAGAAGAGCGGTTTTCAGAAGCAATATTTACAACCGGCTTGCTAAGTAATTTAACTGGTTTTAAAGTAGCAAAGGAGGAAAGGGAAATGATTGTTGCAACCAGGATAGTAATAACTTGTTTCATAATTTTCTTGTGGGTTAGGGTTAAAAAATCGCAATAATCTGAGGTAATAATTATAACGAGTGTAGGACAAATATACAGATAGTATTTTTACTAAGCAAATATTTCTACAATGCCTGGTAAAAGTACTACAACAGGTTTGTATTTTTTCGTTAGTAAATAATCATACCTGGCAAAATATATTTACACATTTTATTAAAATAATAAAGACATCATTATTTCATCCATAAACCGTTGCTCACTTTTCAGATGTGTATATTTTCTTAGCAGCCCTTCCCTTTCAAATCCAAGTTTTTCATTTAGTTGAATTGCCTTTTCATTGGTACTTGCAACACTTAATTCTATTCTTAAAAATCTTTTTTCCTTCGCTAAAGCGATGATCTTTCCAAGCATTTTACTTCCTTCACCTTTGCCCGAAAAAGAAGGTGCAATAGCAAGCCCTCCAAGGTACACAATATGATCACTTCTATATTGCAAAGGAATTAATTTAAACATACCCGCTTTTTCTAAGCCTGAACTATAAATATATTTTACCTGTAGTTTTAACAGACTATCATAAATTGGCCTAAAGTCTTCAAGGCTCATTTTTTCATATAATAAAAATGGATTTACCTGTGGATGCATATAACATTCATAGATAAACTTAAAATCCGTTTCATTTGCCAATCGGGTCATACTGTATTTTTAATTTAATTACCCTCAGAGAGGTTGTCAGCAAAGATTTCAAATAATATCCATGCTGTTAACAAGAAAATCAATACGGATCATTGCAAAGTGTGGTTATTTCCACCCGTCGCTTACTTACTGGACAAAACTTACCAATACATTGCTTTGATTAATTGTGGGCACTCTGACAATGAGCAAATATTCATCCCAAAACTAAATGCCAAAATTTTTAAACGCAAAAAGAGCGCTCATTGCTGAACGCTCTTTTTAATGATATGCTGGTTAAAATATTACCACCTGTTACCACCACCGCCACCGCTGCGGTTGCTTGAATATCCACCACCGCCACTGCTGCGATTGTTGCCATATCCACCACGACTTCCGCCGCCGCCACCGGTTCTTTCTTCTCTTTCCTTAGCTACTGAAACAGACATTGCCCTGCCTTCAACTTCTTTGTTGTTAAGACCTAACATTGCATCTTTTCCTTCGTCGTCGTTAGACATTTCTACAAAACCGAAACCACGTGAGCGGCCGCTTTCCCTGTCCATAATTACTTTGGCTGAAGATACAGTACCAAACTGTGCAAAAAGTTCGTTTAATTCAACATCTGTTGTGTTGAAGCTTAAATTTGAAACGTAAATGTTCATTTTCTTAAAAATTTAAATAAATAAAATAAAATACCTGTGACGGTAACTATAACTAAAGACAAGATTTTTAAGAAGAGAAAACTAATACGTGGAGAAGTAAAAAATTGAATCTAACTAAAACATTGTGCTCATAGAGCTATTATCACGCAGCAAATATAGGCGTATAAACTTATAAATGCACATTTATTTTTTTAACCCCCAATAAGATGATCAATTATCCTTTAAGCTTTGTAACCAGGTCTACATACTCCTGCATGGCCGTTTCTTTAGATTTTCCTTTTAATTCTTCCCATGCAGTATACTTTGCTTTTGCCACAAAATCGAAGGGATTGGAGGGTGCTTCCACATTCACATCTCCTTCGGTTGATTGTTTATACAATGAATATAATTGCAGCAGCACATCATTGGAGGGCTTTTCGGGCAGGGATTTACTATTGGCTACAGCTGCTTCAAATTGTTCTTTTAGTTCCATAGATTTTTTTCAAAAGTAGCTTACAAAATGTAGTGCAACAAATAAAACGCCTCAACGCCGGCAATAATAAGTAATTGAAAAAATTAAGCAACGCATGTAATTAGTTTTTAGTAATTTTTAACAACCAAATAGAAACTCTGTTGTTTCATATAGCGTAACTATACATCAAACAATTATTATGAAATCAATTCTTACCATTCTTATTGCCGTAACCGCACTTGTTTCCTGTGCACAAACACAAAATAATACAGTTAAAATACCGGTAGTAAGTAAAGAGGCTGCTGCTAAAAATGAAGCGGTGGCTACATTTGCAGAAGGCTGTTTTTGGCATGCTGAAATTGTTTTTCAAAGCCTTGTCGGCGTGCGTGACGCTGTTAGTGGTTATTCAGGCGGCACTGCCACAAACCCAAATTATGAAATGGTTGCTACCGGTCAAACAGGCCATGCAGAAAGTGTACAGGTTTATTACGACCCTTCAAAAATTAGTTATGAAACCTTGGTAAAAGCATTTTTTACCAGCCAGGACCCCACGACCCTGAACAGGCAGGGCAATGATGCCGGTACCGAATACCGTTCTATTGCATTTTACAATAACGACAATGAAAAACATATTATTGAAGCAGAAATTAAGAGACTAACAAATGCCAAAGTTTACAGTAATAAAATTGTAACACAGATTGTTCCGCTGATAAAATTTTACCCCGCAGAAGATTACCACCAGGAATATATAAGCTTAAACCCAGGTAATGCTTATGTGCAAAATGTTTCCATACCCGATTTTATGCGTTTTAAAGCAAGTTTTAAAGAAGGCAAGTTTAAACCATAATGTTGAAATTTAGTTGTATAGAAATCACATCAGTTTATCAAGTTCTTTTAAATAGTCATACTGCAGATCTTCGTGTAGTGTGGCTATTAGCTTTGCAATTTTTTTTAATTGAAACTGGTATAGGTTATTTATAACAGCACTGTTTTTTACAGGTATGCCGGAGTGTTGCAGGGTTTCGCAAAAGTGCAGCAGTAATTCAACCTCGGCCTGCTTTGAGGCTGTATAACGTATATACTTAGCCGTAGTACGCAAAATTTTACGCAGGCTTTTTTTGGCAAAATATAAATTGCTTTGATTAATGTCTTTAAAGGCTTCTTCAATTGCTGTTTTTACATTGCGGATATATGCCTGCTCATCGTGTGCTTCAAAAAGCAGGTAATTCAACAACTCCTTATTATCTTTTTTATATTTTGCCAACCGTAGACAAAGTTCTAAAAGTTTGGCAGGTTCAATATTATTTAACTCCTGCTTTATATCGCTGATGCTTGCTGTTTTCATTCAGCTAAATTAACAAACTTCGTTTTGTTGTAGAGGGTGGTTTTTTAATTGTAAACATTTTTATAAATGCTGATTTTTTTTCGCACTTGTTTTATACAATTCATTCTACATATCGCCAACCTGTTTTTATCCACAGTTGTTTATTAGTATTTTCTTAAAATTTATACCATACTCCACATGATGGCGTTTGTTTTTTAATTTTACTAAAACCAGTTCCATGAAAAAAACCATTCTTTTAATATTTTTTATACCTGCATTGCTTTATGGCCAAGCCCAGGTGCATAAACCATTTCAGCCTTCTGCAGTTTTTAATGATTCACTTACCAGCATAGTGATTGATTTTAGAAATAATTTTTACCAGGTACAGGGTGAAGAGCTTATGCCACAGGAAGGTATGGAAGTGTATCAATCGGCCATTAGTTTACCCGGTGCCACGCATTGTGTTATTTATCGTTTTCATTCCACAATAGATACAACTGCCAGCTGGCAGGCCATTTTGTACCAGGGAGAAAGTTATGCAGATGCCCTTAAAATTTACAGAAACACTTATACCCAGCTTACAAAAAGCAAAATGAAATGGAGCGATAACAGGCTGACTGCTTTTAAAGGCGATATGGAAGAGCCCGATGAAAACATACGTTTTACCAATACCCTGTTACAATTAAACGTCCCTGATTTTTTGTACAGACATTTTTATGCTGCCATTGAAATAACCAACAGCTATAATGGCTGGGAAGTGCATTTAAATTTGCATAATAAAAAAGACGATAAGGATAGGTACTAATGGATGGGCTATGCCTATTACACCAATTATTGCGGATTAGAAATTAAAAAATACAGGAATTAACTCTTCCTGATAGTTTTTTAACATTATAACAAAATTATTGTTATTGTTGCACCATGGTAGTAATACTAACAATTATAAGCTATCCAAAAAAAATACATCTTTTTTGCATTGCTGGCAATGGCAGTTCACCTGCTTCCGTTTTGGTTAAATAAAAAAATTTCATTTTATAAAATATTGGGCTGTGGTAAAAACGGCACATTCAATAAAAATCCCGATTGGCAGCAATGAGGAATTTTGGCTGTGCTAACTGGTGAAATAAATGTTGTGCTTTTTACTGAAACAAGACACTCCGATATGCTTTATGGATCTTTGAGCCGTGAGTTGGTCCACACCAACCATTTGATGCTGCGACAATTTGAAATGCGCCCTGCCGGTTTCATTGGGCTAAATGAATTAACTTCAATGTATATCTTCTTTATAGAAATACGATAAGCCATAACTTAGGCTGAAGAGAGTTTGAATTACCGCTGCCTGTTATTTATACACCTTAATAAATAAATTAAAAAATTATTTGTAAAAAGAACCGCAATTTGCAACCCTTTACAAAAGATACACGTATTTGATCGTAGAAGGTTTGGAAATGCCATTGCCTGATTTTAACCCTGTAATTTTTGCTGACATTAACATCAAAATGCTGAAAAGATTTGTTGGATACAATTAAAACGATAGTAAATGGATGCAGAGCCAATGATCATAAGTATCAAAAGATACTGTATGATAACTACCATGCATTTGCGTTAAAAGTTGTTTTCCGGTACATTTATAATTATGAAGAAGCAGTAGAAATTACCAACGACGGCTTTGTGAAATTCTTTTTACAGATAGATAAATTCAGATGTGAAAATGATACTGATACAGAGAAATTTTTAAATGGCTGGATTAAAAGAATAATGATTAACACTGCCATCGACCTGTTAAGAAAGAAAATGCTGTTACCCGAAATAGGTGGAATTGCAGAAGGTGTTTGGGACACGAAAGATAAAACTGTATCAGCCGAACAGATGATCATTTATAAAGACCTGGTATCAATGGTGAAGAAGTTGCCACCATCCTACCGGATTGTTTTTAATATGTATGTAATAGATGGATATAAACATATTGAGATTGCGGAGATTTTAAAAATTCCCGTCGGTACATCAAAATCAAATTTATTAAGAGCACGGACACTGTTACAAAAATATTTAAACCAAAAAGAATCGCTGATTGCATGCAGTATATAGAAAACGATATGGATGATTTGTTTAAGAGGGCAGCCGAAAACTATCCTTTGAAAACAGGCGAAGGCGATTGGGAAACTATTGCCAGCAGACTTAAGTCAGTACCAGACAACACAAGACCGATTACAACTTTCAAAAAAAATATCAACAAAAAATTACTTGGGCTGATGTTGTTTTTTTTAACATTAACCGTCGGCAAATCTGCATTCCAACTGCCAAAAGTCGGGCTACCTTCTTCATCAATAGAAAAAATAATAGTAAGCGATAATAAAATAAATATCGGCAAACTTAAACAACAGGATATTAACACCAGCGGATATACGCTCAATTACAACAAAAAGCCAACTACTGCCGCATTTTTAAATAGCTACTTTAGCGGCGTGCAAAAGCCGGTTCAACAAAGTTATTACCCAAACACGGGTAATAATAAATCAGGTACAGATGCTACTCAAACTATTCAATGCCTGCAAACTAAAAATGACAATGCCCAGACCTTACCATTCTTATTATATGAGCCGGCAACAGCGTTATACAATATTGATGACGTAGCAGTTTATGAAGACCTGTCTCTTTCTGTTAAAAACGAAAACATACAGCGGTTGAATGAATTAACAAAAAAAGTTATTACCGTTGATAAAAAGATAAGCCAAAAGAAAGATCATATTGAATTGTCAAAAAAGAAAGCGTTTTATATTGGTGTTGCTGCAGGTCCCGATTTTAGTAAAGTGCAAT
This sequence comes from Ferruginibacter sp., assembly GCA_043783135.1. Taxonomy (GTDB): domain Bacteria; phylum Bacteroidota; class Bacteroidia; order Chitinophagales; family Chitinophagaceae; genus Ferruginibacter. The sequence goes on from JAYVZR010000134.1 coordinate 7,248, forward strand.
CAACGGCATTCAATAACCCAGGTTTCAGTGCTGGACTGATTGCGGGAGTAAGGCTGGCAGACAGAACATCATTTGAAACCGGCATTCTATTCAACAGAAAAAATTATAATAGTGCCGGCAATGAATTTAAAATGGACAAGATTGGTTCAACAATGCCGGCTGGTATGGTGATCAATAGCCTGGAAGCTAAAAGTTCATTGATAGAAATTCCTTTTAAAATCAAGTATGACTTTTTGAACAACGCAAATGCCACATGGTTTGCAACAGCAGGAATTTCGGCCTATATTATGATCACCGAAAGCAATAGGTATCATGTAACAATGAATGGCAACACAGAAATGATAACAGGCGTTTACCGGAGTTATAATTATGGTTTACCTGCAGTAGCAAGCATCAGTGCAGCCTATCAAAAAAAATTTTCAAAGTTTATAAACGTACGGATAGAACCCTTTTTGAAAATTCCTTTACAAGGAATGGGAGTAGGTAATTTACCCATTACCAGCGTTGGATTGCAGGTTGGTATTACCCGATTTTTTAAATAAAACTTCATTTATTGTTCAACAAACTCTTTAAAAAAGGGTAACTATATCGCTATGCGTTTAACAAAACAATGCAGTACACAAAATTATTCACTAACAATAAAATAAAAACAATGAAAAAGATGAACTTTTTTAAAATTTCGATGGCGGCTGCGGTGCTGGTTTCTTTTACTGCCTGTAAAAAAAATGACGATTTAACCGCAACCACAGCAAATCGGCCAAAGGCAGGAATGGAAGAAATGATATCAGAAAAAGGCGCCAATCCTGATGAAGCATCCCTTGCACAAACAGTAACGCCAGGCGATACAGGCAACAGAGAAAGAGAAGATAATGATGGCCATTATCTTTATACAGAAAGCAATAACCTGGGTACCAATAGCATTATTGCGTATAAGATAAAAAAAGACGGAGTATTACAATTAGGAGAGACTGTATTGTCCGGAGGATCTGGAACTGGAAAGTCTTTGGGGTCGCAGGGTGCGTTGGTAATTAACAAAGAACACGAATGGTTGTATGCTGTAAACGCGGGATGTAACAGTATATCTTCTTTTAAAATAGGTGATAAAGGAAAATTAACACTTGGCCATTCAGCCTATGTTAAAGGTAAAACACCCGTTAGTGTTACTGTTTATAAAAATTTATTGTATGTACTAAACCGGGCAACTGATAATATACAGGGGTTTAAAATAGGATATGGAGGTACGCTGACTCCCATTGAAGGAAGTATCCAACCGCTTAGTTCAACAGGTGTAGATGCGCCACAGATTTCCTTTACGCCAAATGGCGATTGGGTAATTGTTACAGAAAAAGCTACCAATGTTATCGGTACTTTTAAAGTAGAAAATGATGGTTCAGTCGATGCCGGAATGTTTACAGCATCTGTAGGAAAAACACCCTTTGGGTTTGATTTTTCAAGAAATTATATGATTGTTTCCAATGCCGCAGGTGGAGCGGCTGGTGCAGGTTCATCAACATCCTATACTACATTTAACGGTAAACCGTCTGCCATAAATGGAGCGGTTGCAAGTGAACAAGCTGCTCCCTGCTGGGTGGCCACCACTAAATATGGCAGGTTTGCTTATGTGACTAATACTGCAAGTAATAATATTTCTTCATACTACGTATCGCCATTTGGAGACTTGTACCTGATACATGGAGAAGCGGCGAAAACCGGGGATGGCCCGGTTGATATTGTGGTAGGCGCAAACAACTATGATGTGTATGAATTAAATGGTAAATCAAATACCATTGGATGGTATCAAAGAAAACCTTTTGGCGAACTAATTTTAAAAGGTAATGCTACCAACCTGCCTTTGTCGGCGGTAGGATTAGCTACCTATTAATTAAGAACAGGCTATTATAAAAAAGAGGAGCAATAGTTTATTGCCCCTCTTTTTTATTTCAACTTTATTCAAATAAACTTGTTAGGTTGCACCATGCTGGTAACACTTACAATTATACGCTATCCCAAAAAATATATCCCATTTGCTGTTATAGCAATGGCCATACATCGTCTGCCGCTTTGGATCAATAAAAACATTTCATTTTATAAATTATTGGGCTGTGGCAAAAACGGCACATTCGATAAACATCCAGATTGGCAGCAGTGGGGCATTATGGCTGTGCAAACTGGTGAAATAAGTGCTGCACGTTTTACTGAAACAACACACATCAACATGCTTTATGGATCTTTCATTAGCAAATGGTTAAATTTTTTTAATTGCGAAACATGGAGCATTTTTTTAGAACCCATGGAAGGCCATGGCCGGTGGGACGGAAAAGAACCATTTGGAACCATCGCAAAACGGGCAAGTTATGATGGCATTATTGCAACATTAACTAGAGCAACTATACGCATCAGCAAACTAAAAGCTTTTTGGCAAAATGTTGCTGGCGCCGCCAATGAAATGGCTGCTGCCAAAGGTTTTATAAGCTCTGTTGGCATTGGTGAAATGCCCTATATAAAACAAGCTACGTTTAGCATCTGGCAAAGTAGGGAAGATATGAAAGCATTTGCCTACCAAATGCATCAGCATGCAGCAATTATACAAAAAACAAGGAAAGAACGCTGGTATAGTGAAGATATGTTTGTGCGTTTTAAACCGCTGCAAACACTTGGCAGCATCAGGGGAAATGATCCTTTGGCAGGAAAGTTATAAATTTGCTGTTTATACAACCGCAGCGGTTTAATACATTTTACAATTATCTATGTTTCTTTAGCTCTTGGATAGCAGCATTTCTGCGGTAATAAAATCTTTATGAAGAATATAAAACTGATTGAGGTTCCAAGCGAAATAGGTGCTGGTACACGTGGTGCCAGCCTGGGTATTGATGCTATTAAAATTGCAGCGCTGGATTTTATGAGCAATTTTTTTATACATTTTCCTTCTGAAAAAATACAGGCAGAAAATAACCTGCTGTTTGAACCAATTCAATCGCCTTATGCCAAAAGAATAACAGGTGTAGTAAATATTTATGAAAGATTAAGTAAAGCGGTATGCGATTCTATAAAGGGACATTTTTTTCCTGTAGTGTTAAGTGGCGACCATAGTAGCTCCGGTGGCACAATTGCCGGAATAAAAATGGCCAAACCAAAAAGTAAACTGGGTGTTATTTGGATAGATGCCCATGCAGATATGCACACACCTTATACTACCCCCACTGGTAATATGCATGGCATGCCGTTGGCTATTACCATTGGCGAAGACAATGAAGATTGTAAAACACACGAGCTGGATGATAAAACAAAGGCACAGTGGGAAAAATTAAAAAACCTTGGCGGTATTTTTCCGAAGGTATTACCGGAAGACGTTATTTTTATTTCGTTGCGTGATTTTGAAAAAGAAGAAAAAGCGCTGATTGAAAAACATGGCATTAAAGTAATTACAACCGGCGAAGTTAGACGCAACGGCGCTGAAAGTGCCAGCCGCAAAGCATTACGTTACCTAAGCGACTGCACCGATATTTATGTAAGCTTTGATGTAGACAGCCTTGACTCCTCAATTTCACGTGGTACAGGCACACCGGTTAGCAATGGCTTGAAAGAAAGAGAAGCGGAAGATTTGATCAGTAAGTTTATGCAAAACCGTAAGATTTGCTGTTTTGAAATTACAGAAGTAAATCCCACTTTAGATAAAGAAAACCTGATGGCCGAAATTGCCTTTAACATTTTACAACGTAGTGTGAATATTTTGATGATGAACTGAGTAATTAATGGATAATTGAAAATGGAAAAATTTTCTTTATACAATTTACTGCACTAAATTTGTTTAACAAATGTATTTAAACCCATTTTTTGTAAACCGTATTTCATGGCTGAAGTATATCATATCAAAATAAAAAAAGAATACTCCGCCGCTTTAATTGACGGCCTCATTAAGGTGGATGCTGAAGATATGGAACTGCAAAATACAGAACTGCCCCAATGGCAAAAAGTTGTGGTGGGTAAAGAACTACAGGCAATTGCAGAAAACATTGACTATACTATTGCCTGGAACAGTGTAAAAAGCCGTTTTAAATAGCCTTAATGATTTATTCCATTTACCTTACCCCCGCCGCAATAGATGATATACAGGACGGACTTGAGTTTTCCAACAGCCACTCCCCAACCTTGGATTTAGGTTTGCCGATGAAGTAGATGACGCATTGCAGGCTATAGCAGTAATGCCGGCAGCTTATAGTTAATCAAATAATAATCCTGGTTATTTTGCACCAATGGGTTTATTACATTTGAAAAGCTTTGTGTGCCGGGGTTTCGCAGCAATAACTTTTTGTTTAAAGTGAATATTGACAAAACCCGCTGAAATAAAATAATTGGTACAATAATTAAAAAATTACTCAACTGAATTCTTTAAACAATGTGGTCAAAAATAGTTGGAAAAATTATTAATTTGGCAGCTCAGCTGGATATAGCATCCGCCTTTTAAGTTGAAGTGTTATTGGCCCAAATCCAATCCAGGTAACCAAAATAGACAAATTGAGTTTAACCTGGTTTACCCATTTTTATTTTAGCTGCAAATTAGATGATATTACCTCTATAGAATAATGTTCGCCCTTTTTTGTAGCAAATTCTATATTACCATCTGCCAGTTTTTGATACTTAATATTGTTACCATTGCATTTTATCCTGATATCATTTTTTACATTTAGACGGCATGGCCCACCTTCCTTTGATAATATTTCAGCCTGGGTAATTTTGCTGTTCTTCCAGGCAAAATTTATTTCAAATGCACCCCGTACACAAACACCATTAAATTTCCCCTCGCTCCACGATGCAGGAAGGGCCGGCAAAAAATCAATTACCCCTTCATGAGATTGAATCAGCATTTCATTGATACCGGCAGTTACACCCAGTGAACCATCTATCTGCATCGGTGTAAAACATTTAGCAAATAATTGCATAAAACATTGGTCTTTTAAATACCCCTTAAATAGTTTATAAGCTCTTTCCCCATCATACAATCTTGCCCAAAGCGACATCTTCCACGCCCTGGACCAACCTGCGCCATCATCGCCCCGTTGATTTAATACTGCTTTACAGGCATCAACAAATTGTGGGGTCTTTTTTGCTGATAAAACATTGCCTGGATATAATCCATACATATGTGAAAAATGCCGGTGATTTTTTTCCAATTGTGCCCAATCATCTGTCCATTCCTGCAATGAACCATCTTTGCCTATTTGTGGGGGCACCAAACGTTTACGGGCAGAGGCTACCTGCAATGCAAATTCTTTGTCTGCACCTAGTATGGAAGCAGCCTGTTCAAAATTTCCAAAAAGATCTGTGAGTATCTGCATATCCATTGATGACCCTGCACAGATGGTTGTACCGGGTATCATACTACCGGTTACTTCATCAAAGTAGGGTTTATTATTTTTGCTTGCCGGAAAATTTTCAGGAGATGTAGAGGGATTTGTTACCAGCCATTTTTTATTGGGATGTTCAACCAGGTAATCCATAAAAAATTGTACCGAACCTTTCAGCAGTGGATAAAAATCAGTAACAAATTTTTTATCTTTTGTAAATAAATAATGTTCCCATAATTCATTGGTAAGCCATGCACCACCAACTGTAAAAGTTCCCCAGGTTGGCCCATCCATGGGTGCTGCAACCCGCCATATATCTGTGTTTTGGTGCAGTACCCAGCCTCTTGCACCATAATTTTCTTTGGCTACCGCTGCCCCCTGTACGCTAACTTCCCGCATCATTTTTAAAAGCGGCAGGCTGCATTCAGAAAGATTGGCGGATTCAACGGCCCAGTAATTCATCTGTGTATTGATATTGGTAGTATATTTTGAATCCCAGGGCGGATTCATATCATTGTTCCAGATGCCCTGTAAATTAGCTGGCTGTGTTCCTGGCCTTGATGAAGAAATTAATAAATACCTTCCAAACTGATAACATAAAGCTGCTAATTGCGGATCAGGTATTGAGTCATTTTTTATTATCCGCTCATCTGTTGGTAAATACGCATTACTGGTATTTGAAAGGTTTAACGAAACACGGTCAAAAAGATTTTTATAGTCTTTTATATGTGCGGCCGTAATCGTTTCAAACGTTTTATTCTTTAAAGCAGATAGATATTTTTCAACACGGTCATGGGCATCTGCAGTTACATCATTATAATTTATAAAATTGGTGGCTGCAACAAAATAAAGCGTAACAGCATCTGCATTTTCAATTTGTAAATTGTATCCATCAACAGTCATTTTACCTCCTTCGGGCATTGCTTTTAAGATGGCATCATAACGCAGCTTTCCTTCTACACCCATGTAATCGGCCGATTTGCCTGTTAATTGTACAGCATCATTTCCATACCCGTTCATCCTGAAATAATCTGTTGCATAATTTGAATGGGTTTGGTTTCTAACTCCCCGCAGGTTTGCTGAAAATGAAATGCTGCCGGGTTTATTGGCGGTTAACCTGATGGCAATAACTTCGTCGGGATGTGATGAAAAAATTTCCCGCTTGTAATTTATTCCATTTTGTGTAAAGACAATACCGGTAATACCTGTCTCAAGGTCAAGCCAGCGTTTATAATTTATGATTGAATCTTTTTTTGAGAAGGAAAGAACCAAATTTGCAAGAGACTGGTATTTTTGCTGCTCTACAGGATACCCCATTAAATGGCGGCCAAAAAGATTATGAGCTTTCAGCATTTCTTCCTCAAAAACAAGTTGTTGAATTTTGGGCAGCATTGCAGCACCTCCTTTAACAACGGTTGAATATGGCCCTCCAGACCAGTAAGTATCTTCATTTAATTGAATTATTTCTTCATCCGTTTTTCCGTATACCATTGCTCCTAAGCGCCCATTTCCAACTGGCAAAGCTTCCTCCCATTTAGATGCTGGTTTCGAATACCAAAGCAAGGTAGAAGGCGAAAATATTTTATTGTCAATCTGCATGGAGGTAACAGAACCGCTTTGTGAAGTAACAGTTAAAGGGGGGAAAAAAGCGAATAAAATAAAAGAAAAAAAAAGAGGTTTAATAAAACTACATTTCATGAAATATTATTTTAATAGGCATAGCTAATTAAGAAATGATAAAGTACCCTTTAACAAATTTTAAAAAAAGCAGGTGAAAGCTCGTCTAGTTTAGATTCTATTTCTTTAGCGGCTGGGGTTATAGATAAGCCGCCTAAATTAGTACATCTTAATGTGTGATGAATTTGATCCCCTACCTTTTTCATGGTTTCTATTACTTCGTCTAAAGGAATTAAATGGTTGTAATCAGACAAAGCCATATTGGCACAGGATACTGCGTTAGTTGCAGCCATTACATTTCGCCCCAGGCATGGTGCTTCTACCCTGTTACCGATGGGATCGCAGATTAACCCTAAAGAATTTTGTAATGCTAATGATGCAGCACCAAGCGATTGTTGCAAAGTGCCATTCGCCATCAGCACAATACCGGCCGCAGCCATACCAGCACCGCTTCCTGTTTCGGCCATACAACCACCTACTTCAGCAGCAAAAGTGGCATGAGCCGCAATAAATACACCTATCATTCCGGCAGCCAATAGTCCTTTTACTTTTTCATCTTCAGCAATTCCAAGCGATTCTGCCATACCAATAATAGCACCAGGTAATGCGCCACAGGATCCTGCAGTAGGTGCCGCTACAATTACACCCATCGAACTTTTTACTTCCATGGTAGCAGACACATACATGATGATGGTATTATTTGCATCACCACCAGTTAATCTCTTTTTTTGTAATTTCTCTTTCAATTGTAAAGACTGGCTTCCCAAAATCCTGTCAGTAAAATGAGTTCCTTTTAAGCCCAATTGAATGGCATTTTCCATGATGTGCAAAATGGCACGCATTTTTTCAAATACTTCTACTTTTGTTATGTTGCCTCTTTCACTTTCGTAGGCTACGGCCAATTCCCAAAGAGAAAGATTTTTTTGTTCATTATATTGTAACATCTCTTCACAGGTAATAAATGGTACGGTACCATTTATTCTTGCCATGATGGGTAATACCGGTGTCAGTTTTTTAATTCTTTGCACTTCCGTAAAAGCCATTAACTCATTACACAAATTATCTGGTAAAAAATGTTGTGCTTTTATTTCAATAAAAGAACATTGTCCCGGATGCCATTCAATAGAATCAAAATCAAAAACTTCATTGATATAGGCAGTTACTTTTTCAGGGGTATCACAATAAATCAATGTTTCAAAATAATCACCTGCCATTGAAACAGCAGCTCCATCAATTGAAATAACTTCAATCATACCACCGCCTGTTGAAATCGCCACCATTCTTCTACATTCATTTGTAGAACTTAAGGTAAGCTGGTAAGTATTGGGATGATTGCTGGCACTAAGTGGTGTTATTTCAATTTCAATTTTTACGCCTGCTT
>JAYVZR010000135.1:0-2207 GCA_043783135.1 Ferruginibacter sp.
TGCAGTGATATCCATAAAAAATGCACCAGGTAGAACATTCATGGGTAATGATTATGCAACCGGTGAAAGGATTGCAGAGTGTTATGCTGTATCGGGCAAAAAATTGGGCAAGTTTATAAAGTAAACTTCAAACATAAATTATTGTAAAAAAGCGTTCGTAACTGAACGCTTTTTTATTGCCTCTTAAAATATCATTTGTTGCAATGCTATTTTATTTTATACACCAGCTTAAACCCTCCAGATAGGGAAGGATAAGTTCCATCAACATCTATGTTAACCCATTCTCTTCCATTTGTTCTACTTGGGTTACTTGCACCGGCTGGCACATTTTTATAGCTGTATTTTTTAATTCTTACTCCAACACCTGCATAAACTTCAAATATCATTTTTTCAAACATAAACCGTGGTATTTGCAAGCCGCATTTAGTTACAATACCCTTTACTTTCTTTACTTCGTCGTATCCGCCCGAATAGTTATAGACCACATTGCCTGTGTTGTCTAAAATGGGTATTGAATTATAGTTAGTGGTATTTATATTTAAAAACAGGCCTTCTAAACTTAAAAACATGCGTAGCTTTTTTTTACTATTTTTTTTGTACATGTAATACCTTATTTCGGGTTTTATTTTATAGCCATGAGGATTACCCAAATTATCGTTTTGTGTTTTTCCCATATTATATAAAATAATACCAACATCACTACCCAGGCTAACATTATCAGCAAAAAAATACTCTACGCCTAATGTAGGACCACCAGCTAAAGGCTCTATGAGTGACAGCAGATTAGTTCGGATATAAACCTCCTCTTTTTTAGATTGGGCTGTGGTACGGGCTGCAATAAAAAATATAAAAGCTGTAATAAATAAACGGCGAATGGGCATAGGGCAAAATATAAATGTTGGTTAGTTTTTAACAGTAGCAATAAGCGTTGGCGTATATATATCAGCAATATCAAATAGTGATACACCACCTTTTATGTAACAAATTAAAATGTTGCTTTTAACAATTACATCATAAGCCGTTTCATTGAATTTTATTTCCTTCTTTAGTACAGGCAGATACGCTTTCGCAATATTAAATACTTTAATTCCGCTATCTGCTTCGCACACGTACAGTGCTGAATCTTTAATACCCAATCCGTAAGGGTTTGCCATGCCGTATCTATTTACATTTAGCGGCGAGCTGATATCTTTTATATTAAAACAGTTTAGCACACCGCCGCCAAATTCATTTCTTACAGTGGTGTATGCTACTGAATCAACAGCAACAATAGGATCGTGGCCCCTTACAAAATAAGTGGTTTCCGAAAGTTTTTTTGGCAATTCAGGATTGGCGGTAGAATAAATATACATAGCGGTATTGGAGCCAATAAAAAGTTTATCCTGATAAGGAAAAATGGTTTGTATTGCAAACCCTACCTGCACGGTGTTTTTATAAACGGGGACAGATGGGTTGGCAATGTCATACGCTTTTAACGCATCGTTGCTGATGGTGTAAAGATAATTACCGGTAATAATAAAACGGGTAAGTGATCCATTTTGGCCTGTAGCAGTGCTACTGTTGACGGGCGAATTTTTTTCGCAACTGATGGCAAAAAAACTGCTCCATAATAAAAGCGCCGCAAATAATTTCTTTTTCATTATCGTCTGCATTTAGGGTTATCAATTTTTTGAAGTTTCCATTCTATTACTATACCTTTTTCAGAATCAGCACATTCAAAATAACAATTGGTAACCGGTGGATACTGCAATGCCAGATCTGGAAAAGCATTGCTGATTCTTGAAGTTACTGTAACAGTATTGCCGCTGCCAACATTTAAAACTACCAGGTCGGTTAAGTTGTTGGTATAAATATAATTGCCTTTTAACGACAGTTCCCTGCAAAGGCTGTTTTTTATAAACGCAACTTTAACCGGTGCTGAAGGATTGGAAATATCTATTACATGAATGCCTTTGTCTGCTTCCACCTGGTAAAGCCTGTTGCCAATGGTGGCAATTTTTCCGCCATTAACTATCGCCTGCGGGCTTTGCCAGCTTATTAGCGCTGCATCCTGGTTGTTGGCGTACACGGGTACATAAGCAGCAACTTTACCCAGGCCGTTATTTTTATCGCTACAGGAAATCAGTAATAAAACGAGGCTACAAATGAGCGGGAAATGTTTCATAGTGTTAAGCAGTTTTATACAGGAGGCTATAAACAACCAATAC
>JAYVZR010000136.1:0-2189 GCA_043783135.1 Ferruginibacter sp.
AGTCTTTATAATGTTACAAATTTGGAATATTTAATTAAAATTCCTGTAAATTACAATAACCTTCAACACTATGAGTGATTATCCCTATAGGCAAAACCGAGAAGAATTAAAAGAATTACTGCTTCAATTCGACAACCTTAAATTTGGCAAAAGCCATTCTTTTATTGATGAAGATGCCTTTGAAACAATTATTGATTATTTCGATGAACAGGAAGAACTTGTAAAAGCCCTGGAAGCTGCTGAATATGCAACTGAACAATATCCATACTCCTCAGCTTTACTTTTAAAAAGGGCCGACTTACTCATTGCCAGCAAAAGATATAAAGAGGCCTTGCATTACCTGCAGCAGGCAGAAATATTAGACACCAGTGATATTAATTTGTACATTTTAAAAACAGATGCTTATTTGGCCCTGGACAAACAGGAAAAAGCAGCAGCAGTATTAGAGGCAGCGTTAGATTATTTTGACGGGGATGAAAAAATAGAATTACTATTTGAGCTGGCAGATGTATATGATGATTACGAAAACTTTGATAAAGTATTTGATTGCCTTAAAATAATTTTAGAATTAGACCCCAATAATGAGGAGGCTTTATATAAAATTTGTTTTTGGACGGATTTTACAGGCCGCAATGAAGAAAGCATACGCCTGCACCAAAGTTTAATTGAAGAATATCCTTTTAATGAACTTGCCTGGTTTAATTTGGCTGCTGCTTATCAGGGCATCAAATTATATGAAAAAGCAATTGATGCCTTCCAGTATGCAGTAGCAATAGATGAAAAATTTGATTATGCCTGGCGCAATCTCGGCGATGCTTATTTGAGGATGAGGCGGTACAAAGAAGCCATAGAAGTATTGCAAAAAGTATTGGAATTAGCAAGGCCCGAAGATGTTATTTATGAAGCCATTGGCCATTGCTACGACAAATTGGATAACTATGCCCAGGCCAGGTTTCATTACCGTAAGGCTACTCATTTAAACCAGGATAACAGCCAGTTATTTTATAAAATTGCCTGCACTTACATGAACGAAGGTGTATGGGACAGTGCCATTAAAAACCTTGAAATTGCCATGCGTATCCACAGGTCGCAGCCTGAATATAATTTGGCTATGGGGCAGTGCTACATGGAGATGGGTAAAGTGGAACTGGCGGTGCAGTACTTTGGTAATGTGGTAAGAACCAAACCTAAAAATATTTACGGCTGGTTAGAATTATTAAAGTGCCTGTACAAAACCAATTGTTTTGAAGAAGGCGCAGAGTATGTGGATCATGCCCTTAAAATGACAAACCAAAAGCCAGTTTTCTACTTATATAAATCTGCATTTTTACTTGCCCTCGGTAAATCAAAAGAGGCCATCATCCAATTGGAATTAGGCATGGAAAAAAATCCAAAACTGATAAAAAAACTGGTTGATCTAAATCCATCCATTTTACGCAACCAATTAATAGTAGATGTAATTGCAAGGTTCAAAAGAAATAAATCTATCTGAAAGCAATGAGCTGTATTGCCTTGTCAGCAACGGTTTATGTGTTTATAAATCATGTTAATTTGTTGCCGGATAATATATTTAGGGCTATCTTATTTTGCCTGCCTGCCTCAACAGTTTCAATTCGGCTCCAATAGTTATCTTTGCGCCAATCAAAAAAAATAAGTATGAATTTTCATCTTAGCCAGATACCGGAACGAACCAATAAACCCCGTGTTCATGGCATTACCATGATAATGGATAAAGGATTAAGTTTAGAAGAAACAAAGAATTTTATGAGTGTGGCGCATCCGCATGTAGATATTGTAAAACTGGGATTTGGAACTGCTTATGTAACACCCAACCTGAAAGAAAAATTAGCCATCTATCAATCGTATGATATCCCTGTATATTTTGGCGGCACTTTGTTTGAGGCCTTTTTAGTACGCAACCAGTTTGAAGATTACATCAATATTTGTAAAGAATTTGGTATCCAATACATGGAAGTAAGTGACGGATCTATATCTATCCCCCATGCAGAAAAATGTGGTTATATAGAAAAACTCACTAAACACGGAATTGTATTAAGTGAAGTGGGAAGTAAAGACGCAGCACATATCATCCCGCCTTATAAATGGATAGAGTTGATGAAAGCCGAACTGGAAGCAGGTTCTACTTACGTAATTGCAGAAGCAAGAGAATCGGGAAACGTGGGGATTTA
>JAYVZR010000137.1:0-2189 GCA_043783135.1 Ferruginibacter sp.
CGAAAAAGAGATGAATTAAGAAATACCGATTTTAAAGCACGTCATTTTAATTCTTTCTGGGAAGTAGCAGAAGAAACTGCTAATTCAAGATTTTATGGCGGCATACATACGCCACAGGATAATGCAAGAGGATTAGAGAAAGGTAAAATTATAGCTAACAATATTAATCAGTTGAAATGGAAAAAATAACATCATAAACCCTGATAAAAGATGCGCTATTGCTTAATAATTTTATTGCTATTTGTAAATTCTTTTATCAGTAAAAGTTTTTGCCAGACACATTTTACAGATGTAACTGCCCAGGCAGGAATCAACCATGTATTCAAGGTATATGAAGGAATGTTTGGTGGCGGTGCCTGCGTTATTGATTATAATAACGATGGCTACGAAGACCTTTACATTACCAGTGGCACCAATGATGATGTGCTGTATAAAAACAATGGTAACGGCACATTTACCAATGTGTTTGAACAATCAGGTTTGACAATTACCAAAAATTTTGTTACTCAGGGTGTCACAGGTGCTGATGTAAACCGGGATGGATTTGTTGATCTGTTTATTACAACAATTACCAGGCGGGATAAGAAGGAAATAATTCCCAGGGCTATAAATCTGTTATTCCTGAATAATGGAAACGGTACATTTCGTGATGCTACCAAAGAGTATGGCCTTGATAAGCTTTTAACTTTTAGTACAGGCGCAAGCTTTGGCGATTTCAATGCAGACGGATGGCCGGATATTTATGTAGGCAATTATTTTAATCAATACGAAGGCAAACTCAGTGTAATAAATGATGCCACTGTGGTAGGTGCCAACCAGATAGCTAAAGGAAATCTTTTGCTGAATGAAAATGGTAAAAAATTCAGAGATGTATATTCCGAGTATGGACTTGATTACAGTGGTTTTGGCTTTGGAGGTGTATTTACTGACTTTGATAATGATGGCGACCAGGACCTGTTTATAAACCATGATTTTGGTTATAAACGTACTCCTGATATGCTGCTGGAAAACCAATATCCCCGAAAAAAATTTACAGATGTTGCCAAAGAAAAAGGGATGGATCTAAAAATTAATTCGATGGGCACAGCCGTAGGTGATTATAACAACGATGGATTGATGGACTATTATATGACCAACATAAAGTTCAATTATTTTATGGTTAACCAGGGTGTTGGCAAGCCGTTTGTAAATAAGGCCACAGAATTAGGGATGTCTTATTTTGCTATTAGCTGGGGGGCTAATTTTGCTGATTTTGATCATGACGGTGATGTTGATTTATTTGTTTCCAATGGCGATCTCAACCCAAATTGCGTTCCCATGGCCAACTTTTATTTTGAAAATAAGGACGGTAAATTTCAGGAACATGCACATGACATAGGGTTAGCAGATTATGGAATAGGAAGAGGTTCAGTAGTGTTTGATTTTGACAATGATGGAGACCTGGATATATTGGTGGTAAATCAGCAACCCGTATTGGATTATCCGGTGCCATCAATTACTAAACTATTCAGGAACGACTCTACGAGTGGTAACTGGATAAAAATTGCCCTGAAGGGAATACAAGCAGAAAGCCATGGCATAGGATCAAAAATTGAAGTTGAAGCCGGTGGAAAAAAAATGATCCGTGAAATTGATGGAGGGGCTTCAAGTCATCTCTCTCAAAATTCTGTGATAGCGCATTTTGGATTAGGCAAGGCAGAAAAAATAGACAAGATCACTGTTTACTGGACTGGAGGAAATAAGCAGACACTGACCAATATTACAGTCAATAAGCTGATAACAATAACAGAAATTCCTGAAAAAAAATCAAATCATTTTTTCATTTATCTGCTGATTGGCCTCGGCATTGCATTACTTGCTTTTATTTTTTTAAAGAAGAGAAAAATCATAGCATAACATCCGGCTGTTGTGATATCATTTTCATCAGTCAGATAAGGAAATGAAAACTTACAAAAACTTGCTTGTACCAATAAAATATATTGCAACAATTAAATCCCAAAAAAATAAAACAAAAATAAGATTATGCCTGCTAAAGAAAAATTATCCAAACAGCAATTGCATCTTACCCAATTATTCCATTACCCAAAAAAAATGTTACTGCAACAGCATGGTAATTACATAGCAGCAAAACACAAAGCTGAAAGAAGAACAACCATTAGCTTAACCCTGTTTTTATTGCTGTTATTTTT
>JAYVZR010000138.1:0-2174 GCA_043783135.1 Ferruginibacter sp.
CATGAGCGGAGGTGTTGACCTGAAGCCCTTTCCTCTAAACTGGGATATTTCAAAAAGACTGGGATCCTATGCTGCTTTTAATGAAAGATGGGATGCAAACAGTGTAATTAATTTAACGCATCTGTTAACACCAAATTCTTTATCTATCATTATCGATTGTGGCACCAATGATTTTTTTTACAAAGTAAATTGTGCCCTTCACGAAAAATTATTACTGAATAATATTCCACACGATTTTATAAGCCGCCCCGGCGAACACAATTGGGATTACTGGGCCAGCTCAATTAAGTACCAATTATTATTTATGAATAATTTTTTTGTAGATGCGGGTAAAAAGAAATAAACTATAACTTCAGACAGCTATTTTTCGGCATTCCTTTAACATCAGAAAATGAACAATCAGTGTAATAAATATTTTGCCGAAACAGCATTATCCCTGCTCTTCTGCCCATCATTTTTTTATTCCCTACTTCACCAAAGCTTTTGTAATTTTATAAAAACTGTTTCACCATGGATGTACAAATTGAGCAGTCCTGGAAAGAGCTGCTTAAAAATGAATTTACAAAACCTTATTTTTTAGAGATTGTTACTTTTTTAAAAATAGAAAAAAACGGAGGTAAAATAATTTATCCCCCGGGGCCATTAATTTTCAATGCTTTTAATCAAACCCCTTTTAATAAAGTAAGGGTTGTTATCATCGGGCAGGATCCTTATCACAATCCGGGCCAGGCACATGGCCTTAGTTTTAGTGTACCCAATGGCATAAAACCACCGCCATCACTGGTAAATATCTATAAAGAAATTCAAAATGATCTAGGCATTCCAATGCCCGTTGGTTATGGAAACCTTACCAGTTGGGCACAGCAGGGCGTACTTTTATTAAACGCCATGCTAACAGTAAGGGCAAATGAACCAGCCAGTCATTCAAAAATTGGGTGGATGAATTTTACCGATACTGTTATAAGTAAAATATCTGATGAAAAAAAAGGAATAATATTTCTTTTATGGGGTAAATTTGCGCAGGAGAAGCAGTTACTGATAGACGAGACCAAACACTTTGTTTTAAAAGCAGCTCACCCTTCTCCCTTTAGTGCGGATAAAGGTTTTTTTGGTTGTAAACATTTTTCAAAAACAAATAGTTTATTAACTGATCAGGGCTTGGCTCCCATTAACTGGAAATTATTAACACCCTGAATACTGTAAAAAACAGATTAGTAAATACTACAAAAGTTTTGACCAATATACAAGATAGCCAACCTTTACAATCATCACCTCCTTCGTTTATAGAAGCATGTAAAAATGTTTTGGGCCGTATCTGGGCCGTTTGGGGACTGGTAAGTTTTGTTGTATCCTTTCTTATTATTTTTATCCCTTCCATGATTTCTTACTTAATTCCCGGGCCAAAAGGGCAAGATTATTTTATAGCAGTATCAAGGGTTTGGATGTGGACATGGCTTCGATTAGTTGGCTGTCCGGCCACAATAAAAGGAAAAGAAAATTTTATGCCTGGCCACACTTATGTAGTGGTATATAATCATAATGCTTTAATTGATGTCCCTTTGTCGGCCCCATTTATTCCGGGTGGTAATAAAACAATTGCCAAAGCATCCTTTGCCAAAGTGCCCATTTTTGGCTGGTTCTATAAAAGAGGTTCGGTGCTGGTAGACAGGGGCGATAACAAAAGCCGTCTTAAAAGTTTTGAAGATATGCGGGAAGTACTACGCAATAATATGCACATGTGTATTTACCCCGAAGGTACCCGCAACCGAACCAATGAACCATTAAAACCGTTTTATGATGGTGCATTTAAACTGGCGGTTGATACAAAAAAAGAAGTAATGCCCTGCGTGATATTCGGTACAAAAAAAGCCATGCCTGCAAACAAGCCATTTTATTTATGGCCCACCCGCTTACACATGGATTTTTTACCACCACAGTCATCCGAGGGATTAAAAGCGCCGGCATTAAAAGAAAAAATATTTAACCTGATGAAAGAATACTATATGGAAGGCGAAATATAAATATCAATTTTTTATAATAATTCATTTGTAATTTTCAGATTAGTTTTAAATGCTTATTTTTGGAATGTTTGCTAATGTTTGCATAATTATTACTCAGAATGATAATGAGTTAAATGTTTTTTAATTAAAAAGTGTTTTTTTTAGATATGAAAA